>DATJYL010000141.1 GCA_035499655.1 Pirellulales bacterium | reverse complement strand
TTTCCCGACTGACACAGTCGGGCTATGTTCAAATTGGCCCACTACCCGTCCAGGCATATCTGGCATTACATTTACTGCGGGAACAAGGCACCGTGCGCGGCCCCTGGAAGTTGTCGCGCGCGCAGTTACAATACCGCAGTTGGATCGACTGGTACGATTTCATCCTTGGCATCTTGAACTGCGGCGTATTAACGCTGATATCGTTGGGAACGCGCGGCTGGCAACGGCCTGTCCGATCATGTGGGCGCGGGGCCCGGCGGTTTCACGGCGACGGATCACTGTGACTGTTACTCTTTTGACAACGCCGCTCCACGATTGGCATGCCGCGCATGGCGGGCGGATGGTCGATTTTGCCGGCTGGTCGATGCCGGTGCAATACACGTCGATCGTGGCCGAGCATACGGCGACGCGCACAGCGGCGGGGTTGTTTGATGTCTCGCACATGGGGCGGCTGCGATTTTTTGGTTCCCATGCTGCGGACTTCTTGGATTCGGTTGTAACGCGGCGTGTGAGCGATATGCGCGCCGGCCAAGTTCGCTACTCGCTGGTCACAAATGAAGACGGCGGCATTCTGGACGATGTGCTGATTTATCGCGGATACGATGGCGGAGAAAATTTCGGCATGGTCGTGAATGCCAGTAACCGCGAAAAGATTGTTCAATGGCTCGGCAACCAGCAAACGATTTGGCAAAGCGAACTTGGCCATTCCAATACCTTGACGGTTAGCGACGATACGCTTCAGTCCGCAATGATTGCCGTGCAAGGCCCCAAAGCGGTGGAGTTGTTGGAGCCAGTTGTCGAAACGGCCATCAAACCGGCTCCGGTTCAAGATTTCAAATCGATGGGTTATTACACCTGCTGGATGGGATTGTTCGACGGCGACGGCGTCATGTTTAGCCGCACCGGTTATACTGGCGAGGATGGCTTCGAAATTATCTGCGATGAGGAAATTGCCCCGCAGATTTGGGAAGTGTTGACCACACGAGCCAGCAAACTGGGCGGGATGGCTGCTGGTTTGGGCGCGCGCGATACGCTGCGGCTGGAAGCGGCGATGCCGCTGTACGGGCACGAATTGAACGAGCAAACCAATCCACTAGAAGCTGGGCTGGGGTTTGCGGTGAATTTGGAGGGCCGAAAGTTTCCGGGCTGTGAGGTGTTGGCGGCCGTGAAGCGCGAGGGACCGAAGCGAGTGCGGGTTGGATTAGAGTTGGCCGGGAAGCGGGCGGCGCGGGAGCATTATGCGATTTTTGGGAAGTCAGACAGCGGGCAGCCGATTGGTGAAATCAGCAGCGGGACGTTTTCGCCCACGCTGCAAAAGCCGATTGCGATGGGTTATGTGCCGCCGCAATTCGCGCAGCCGGGAACCGAGTTATTTGTCGACATCCGCGGCAGCCGCGAACCGGCCCGGGTGGTGAAGTTGCCGTTTTACAAGCGACGTTAGGATTTGAACGACAGCGCGTAAAGCAAGAATATCGTCAAAGAGGCACAGATGAACACGGATGAAAAGGATAAACACAGATAATTATCAAATTATTTCATGGGTGTGGCAAACTGTTACCCAGGCTAGGCCAATCTGTGTTCATCTGTTTTATCCGCGTTCATCTGAGTTCCAATGATCAGCCATCGCTGGTTGAATTTTTCCATCTACAATTCCAAATCAAAAAATAAATGGGGAGCATGACGTGAAACCGCAAGAACTGTTGTACGCCAAAACGCATGAGTGGGCCGCGGTTGAAGCTGGGCCGGGCGGGAAAATTGCCACGGTGGGCGTTTCGGCGTTCGCGGTCGAGGCGCTGACCGATTTGGTGTTCATGCAATTGCCGGCCCTTGGCCGCAAGGTGAAGGCGGGCGAATCGTTCGGCGAAATTGAATCGGTCAAGGCAGTGAGCGATTTATACAGCCCGGTGGATGGCGAAATTGTGGAAGTCAACACCTCCCTGCCCAACAAGCTGGAAACGCTGAATAACGACCCATACGGCGCGGGCTGGCTGGTTAAAATTAAATTGACGGACGAAACCGCCCTGAAGAACCTGCTGGATTACCAAGCGTATCAAAAGATGTGCGCCGAGGAACAACATTAGAAATGACCAATGACCAAATCCCAATGACCAATAAGGCGCCAAAGCGTTGGTCATTGGCGCTTGGACATTGGTCATTCAGTCGGCGCCCGTAAAATCTTGCAATTGCCCCCGTTTCAATTTATTGGTCAGCATGTCTTACATTCTTAATACGCCGGCGGATCAGCAAGCGATGCTGGAAGCGATCGGCGTAAAATCGATCGACGAACTATTCGCACAAATTCCGGCCGAGCTGCGGTTGAATCGGGAATTGAATATTCCGCCGGCGCTGTCGGAGTTGGAGCTGACGGCGCACTTGGGTCAGTTGGCGGCGCGGAATGTGGCCTGCGGGCAAAAAGTGTGCTTCCTGGGAGGCGGGAGCTACGATCATTTTGTTCCGGCGGTGGTCGATTACGTGGCGGGGCGCGGCGAGTTTTACACTTCGTACACGCCGTATCAGGCGGAGGCCAGCCAGGGGAATTTGCAAGCGTTTTTCGAGTATCAAACGCTGATCACGCAACTGACGGGCATGGACGTGGCCAACGCCAGTCTGTACGACGGCGGGAGCGCGGCGACGGAAGCGGTGCTGATGTGCATTCACGCCACCGGCCGGCAAGGACGCGTGGTGGTGCCGGCGAGTGTGCATCCGGAATACCGGCAGATTTTGCAAACGTATTTGGCGAATTTGGAAACGGAATTGGTCACGGTGGGCACGCCGGAGGGGACGGTCAATTCGCATGAATTGGCCGCCGCACTGACCGACGACACCGCTTGCGTGTTTGTGCAACATCCGAATTTTTTTGGTTGTTTGGAAAATGTGCAATCGCTGGTGAAAGCGGCGCATGAGCGCGGAGCGCTGGCGGCGGTTTCGGTCGATCCGATCAGCCTGGGCCTGCTCAAGCGGCCGGGGGATTATGGGGCGGATATTGTGGTGTCCGAAGGGCAATCGCTGGGGACGCCCATGCAGTACGGCGGTCCTTACTTGGGCATCATGGCGTGCCGGGAGCAGTTTGTGCGGCGGATGCCGGGGCGGATTGCCGGGCAAACGGTCGATCGGCGAGGCAAGCGCTGCTGGGTGCTGACGCTGCAAACTCGGGAACAGCACATTCGCCGTGAAAAAGCCACGAGCAACATTTGCACGAATCAAGGGCTGTTTGCGCTGCGGGCCAGCGTGTACTTGGCGGCGATGGGACCGCAGGGAATGCGGGAAATCGCCACGGCGTGCGTTCGCAAAGCCCACTACGCACTGGAAAAACTCACGAGTGGAAAGCGGTTGACGAAAAAATTTGAGCGGCCCATGTTCAAAGAGTTTGTGCTGCGCGATACGGCGGGTGGTGTGGACGAGTTGCTGTCTGAGGCACTGGATTGCGGTTATTTTGCCGGCGTGCCGCTGGGGCAGTGGTATCCGGAGTTGGCGGATAGCGTGCTGGTGTGCGTCACGGAGAAGCGGACACGAGAAGAAATTGAGGGGCTGGCGGTGGTTTTTAAGGAAGGCAGAAGGCAGAAAGCAGAAGGCAGAAAGCAGAATGTGGAAAGAGCGCCGGCAGTTTAGCTTCTGCCTTTTGCCTTCCGCTTTCTGCGTTTAATTATGCGTAATACCCGGGCCACACAATTACTGTTCGAACTTTCGCGTCCTGGGAGGCGGAGTGCGCAGATACCGTGCGCCGACGTGCCGGCGACGCCGGTGGAAGAGCTGTTGCCGGCCGAGGCGATTGCATCGTCGCGGCCGCCGCTTCCGGAATTGGCTGAGCCGGAGATTGTGCGGCATTACGCCAATCTTTCGACGCTGAACATGTCGATCGACACGCATTTTTATCCGTTGGGTTCGTGCACGATGAAGTACAACCCCAAGCGGAATGAGCGCGTGGCGGCGATGGCGGGGATTGCCGATTTACATCCGTACCAGCCGGAGGAAACGCTGCAAGGGATGTTGCAGTTGCTGTTCGAGATGCAAACCATTTTGGCGGAAATAGCGGGATTAGATGCGGTTTCGCTACAGCCGGCCGCCGGGGCGCATGGTGAGCTTACGGCGCTGATGGTGGCGGCGGCCTATTTCCGCGACCGAGGCGAGAAGCGGACGAAAGTGTTGGCGCCGGACAGCGCGCACGGCACCAATCCGGCGAGCGCAGCCATGGCGGGCTTTGAGGCGGTGACGATCCGCAGCGCAGCGGACGGCTCGGTGGAGATGGGCGAATTGAAATCGCATTTGGGAAGCGACACGGCCGTGTTCATGATCACCAATCCGAACACGCTGGGATTGTTCGAACGGCAGGTGCGCGAGATCGCGAATTTAGTGCACGAACAAGGGGGGCTGATTTATTTAGACGGCGCGAACATGAACGCGATTTTGGGAATTGCGCGGCCGGGCGATTTTGGGGCGGACATGATGCACTTCAATCCGCACAAAACTTTCAGCGGGCCACACGGCGGCGGCGGCCCGGGCGCCGGACCCATCGCCGTGCGGAAATTTTTGGAGCCGTATTTGCCGCTGCCGGTGGTGGAAAGAGCGCCTTCACCCTTATCCCAACCCTCTCCCATCAAGGGAGAGGGAAATTTTGTTTATCGGCTGGTCAAGCAGCGGCCGAAATCGATCGGTCGGGTGCGCAGCTTTTTCGGGCAGGTGGGCGTGTTTGTGCGGGCATACTGCTACATTCGCACGTATGGTCCGCAAGGTTTGCGGGCGGTTTCGGAAAATGCAGTGCTCAACGCCAATTATTTGCTGAGCCGGGTGAAGCACATTTTCCCCGTGCCGCAGGGGGACCGGTGCCTGCACGAGTTTGTGGCGACGGCGAGCAAGCTAAAAGCGGATCGAGGCGTTTCGGCCATGGACGTGGCCAAGCGGCTGTTGGATTATGGCTTTCATGCCCCGACGGTTTACTTTCCGCTGACGGTGAAGGAAGCGATGATGATTGAGCCGACGGAAACGGAAAGCAAGGAGACGCTGGACGCTTTTGCCGAGACTTTGTTTCGCATTACGGAAGAATCGCCGGAGTTGTTGCACGCAGCGCCGCACACGACGCCCATTAGCCGACCCGACGAAGTGCGCGCGGCACGACAGCCGGTGATGCGGTGGATGCCGGCACGAGAATGACCAATGACCAAATCCCAATGGATGAGAAATGACCAATGACCAAATCCCAATGACCAATAAGGACCAAAACTGCTTGCCTGCTCTCATTGGTCATTGGTGCTTGGAGATTGGTCATTCATTCGAAATTCGGCTTTCGCCATTGCTGTGAATTCCTGTCGCCTCATCATCGATCCGCCGGCATCGGGCGCGTGGAACATGGCGCTGGATGAAGCGCTGTTGGAATCGGCGCAGAATGACGGAATTGCCACGCTACGGTTTTACACGTGGCGGGAACCGACGCTATCGCTGGGATATTTTCAGCCGCACGACGATCGGAAATTGCACGCGGCCAGCGCCGGGTGTGCGCTGGTGCGGCGTGCCAGCGGCGGCGGTGCGATTTTGCACGACCGCGAATTGACCTACAGCGTTGCCCTGCCCTTTGCGCATCCGCTTGCCGCGCGGGCTGAAAAGCTGTACCAGGCGGTACACCGGAGCTTGATCGAAACGCTGGCGGAGTTTGGCGCTGCGGCCACACAATGCGAGCCGGCGTCAGCACCCTCACCCTACCCTCTCCCAAAGGGAGAGGGTTTTGAAACCTGCACTAACACAAGCTCTGGTTTGAATAAACCGTTTTTGTGTTTTCAGCGGCGCGAACAGGGGGACGTGCTGCTGGCTGGTCACAAAATCGCCGGTAGCGCGCAGCGGCGGCAGCGCGGGGCGGTGCTGCAACACGGCAGCGTGCTGTGGGCCCGGTCGCCGTTTGCGCCGGAGCTTCCCGGAATTGCCGATTTCATCGACGGTTCCAAAGAAATGGCAGGCGCAAATTTACGGGGAATGAACGGGCTGCTGGAGGTTTGGCCCGTACGGCTGGCTGCCCGATTATCGCTGGATCAACAGCGAGAGGCACTGCCCGAGGCAGTAGTGTCAGCGGCCCGAGCAATCGAAAGAGGAAAATTTGGTGACGCGGGCTGGACTTGCCGGCGCTAATCGACGGATGGGCCGAAAATGATTAAGCCTTCATAAAACTGCTTCCGATTAGGCGGTGTGCTGGCGGAACTCTCGTTGGGAGAAGGTTTTGCAGCGGGAGGCGGCGGTTTTAGGCTTTTGAAACCAGAGTTTGGGCAAAATCTGAATTGAGTCGGCTGCGAGTGGCGGCCGATGTCATCTCGAGAAAGGTTTTGGCTGCCGGGGGACAGCCAGGACACTGATGGGGGGATTCTTTGACTGGAGAGCGCCGATCCGGTAAGATCGGGCTTGTGGGAAGTAACTGTCGACACACGGGCCAGGCCCGTGTCGGCCATTGGAATGTTTGGTTCAGTGTGATCAGACCAAACGCGCCGCAGGTCCTCTTTAAGGCTTATCGTTATCTTCTTTTTTCCAAAGAGGGGGGCGCGGAACGCGGACTGGGCGGCTAAGCTTGCGTGGTTTGAGTGAACAATTTTTTTCTAAATAGGGAGCAAGCCAGGAAGTATCAGAGCGTGCTGTTCCGGCAACGCACAATTTCGTCGTGGTGAATTTTCGCAATTATTATTAGATGTATCGCAGTACCACGTTACGGAACCGAGGCGGAGCATGGAATTAACTCTCAAGCTGCTGACCGGCCGCAGCGCCGGCAAGGAAATACCGATTACGGTCAGCAAGTTTCTCATCGGGCGTGCCGACGACTGCCACCTGCGCCCCCATAGCGAGACTGTGAGCCGGCATCATTGCGTGCTGTTGGTCGAAGAAGGCTTTTGCGCAATCCGCGATTTTGGCAGCCGCAACGGCACGATTGTCAACGAACAAAAAGTGGTGGGACAGCACGAACTGCACAATGGCGACCGTATCAAGGTCGGCAATTTGGAGTTCGAAGTGGAATTGACTTCGCGTGTCGGGGGCAAGAAGCGCCCCAAGGTCAAAGATGTAAAAGACGCCGCCCAGCGCACCGCCACGGGAGCAAAGGCGGGCAAAGGCGATCAAGATATCAGCGATTGGTTGACCCCGGTTCCGGCCGATAACGAGACGGATGATCTGGAAGAACGCGGTCAACCCGCGCACGAAACTCCGGCCATGTCGGTGAGAGAAACCGCGTTTCTGAAAACACCCACCGACGAGACGACGACGATCAAGCCGGTGGATGCGAAAGCGAATCCACCGGCATCGCCGGAGGAGGCCAAAGTTAGCGAATCGGGCGGGATGCCGGCTGTTAAGACAACCGGTAAATTTATGGCGCCGACTCCGGCAGTTCCTAAAGACAGCCGCGAGGCCGCAAATCTGGCGCTGAAAAAGCTGTTCAGTAACCGGAACGGTTAAGCCCGGTGCGGCTGGCTCAGCGCCGGCGCTAAACCGAAATCTAAGCCGGTTACGGTGAACGGTTGTCTGGATAGCGTCAAGCTTGACCGGGCTGTGCTATCCTATCTATAGTTCCAGAGGCGACCGGCGCGATATGAATAAAGGGCAGGACGCCAGCTAGTTGTCTAGAAAAGTCACTGCGTTTGTCAGGCTCGAAAGCCTGACCTACTTTTTGCCGAGGAATGCGTGCGAGCCGTCAAGCGTAAGCGTAAAGCCGGTATTTTAGGTGTGGCGTTTGATGCCGCCGATGGGCAAACGCGCATTACCAAGGGAGATAATTTTGTGCTGTGCGGCGGCTCGCAGGAAACGCACGAAGTAATGCAGGAAACGGCCGTGAAAATCAACGAGCGGCTGGCCGAGCAAGCTCAGCGTCTGGAAGATGTTTCGCTCCGCGAATTGCGTGGTATTGCCCGCGATGTCTGGCAGCAGGTGACGGGGAAGAAGTAAGCCTGCCGCAGCTGTGCCGAATCAGCAATGTATGGCGGTTCTTTACGCCAACGGCGCCAGAGGTTGCTTTTTCTAGCGATTTGAAACAACAATGGTTCCTGGCGGGTATACGCTTTAGAACCGCCTTCCGCCAGACAAAAGGGACCCTGCATTGGCTGACGATGTGCGAGACCTAGTCCAGCGCTCGCTGGCCGGCGACCAAACCGCGATGTTGGCCTTGGTAGACCGCTACCAGAGCCCGGTTTTCGGGCTGTGCTTGCGCATGCTTGGCCAGCGACAGGACGCGGAAGACATGGCGCAGGAAACATTCGTTCGGGCATTTCGGAGCCTGCGGCAGTGGGATTCGCAGCGGGAGTTTTTGCCTTGGCTATTGGCGATTGCCGGCAATCGCTGCCGGACTTGTTTGGGGCAACGGATGCGACGCCCCAGCACAACGCAATTGGTCGAGCAAGTGCCGGACCGGCAGCCTGACGGCAAACCGGCCCGCCATTTGGCGGAGGAATTGCAGCGGGCGATGGGGCGGCTGCGGGAGGAATATCGGCTGGCATTTAAGTTGTTTCACGAGGAAGAGTTGAGTTACGCTGAAATTGGAGCCGCACTTGATTGCCCGTTGGGAACCGTGAAAACGTGGGTGCACCGGGCGCGGCGGGAATTGGTGGAAATGCTTCGCAAACGAGAAGTTGTGGGGGAGGTGTCACGTGCCATACGCCAAATCTAACGGCAGTGAAATGACTTGTGCCACGTTCAAATCGCGGCTGAATGCCGTGCTCGATGAGCGCCGGTCGCCGCAGCTCGATCTTTTGCTGTGCGCGCACGCACGTAGTTGTCCGGAATGTGATCAATTACTGTCGACACAAATGTCATTGTTCGAGACGTTGCCGAACACACGGGAGGAACCGTCCCCTGATTTCGCCTTGCGAGTCATGCAAGCGGTTGACGTGCAGCGGCGGGAGCAAAAGCGTTGGCGGCTGCGTGCCAGCGCGGTGGTTGCCATTGCCGCGGCGCTATTGATTGCGGTGATTAGCTGGCGGGGACCGGCGGCAATCCACGAAGCGAGCAATGGCCCCAGTGAAACGCAGCCGCAGAAATTGACTGCGGAAGTTCTCAAACGAGTGGACCGTGTGGCGGAAGATTTCAAACCGGTGACGGGTTCGGTTTATACGGCGTTTAACGCCTTCTGGCTGGCGAATCGGTTTTTATAAGCGGCATTTTTGCAAGCGGCTTGTAGAAGGGGCTTCTGTCCAGGGGGGCCGCTCGCTGCTAAGCGGCCGGCGGCGGTTTTTCCTCGTGCTGGGCCATCGATCTGATTGGGGACCGACGGGCTGCGCCCCACGACCGTCAAAATCGCCCCATCGGGAAAACCCGCACCATGCGATTATCTCCCTAAAACCGTACATTTTTCCCAGGCGTTGATGTTTAACATGGGGGCGGTCCGATTTCCTCTGTCGTAGGTACAGGGCCTATACTTCTTGTGGTTTGCGTCTATTCCCCAGTCAGAAAAGGCGAAACACGTGTCCAAAATGAAAACTGCCGCCGCCGTAGTCGACCGCCGAGGGAGCACAGAGCGTCGCCTTGCCGCCGACCGCCGGAGTGCTGTTCAGGCTGTGCCCGTCGAACGCCGCAAGCTGCAACGGCGCGAAAAAGTAAACCGCCGCCGACAGATAGACCCCACCACCTGCGAGCGCGATTATTCGGAGGAAGAAGTCGAGTTCATGCACGCCCTGGATCGGTACAAACGGAGCAGCGGCCGGATGTTCCCCACGTGCAGCGAAGTGCTGGAAGTGATCCGTAGCCTGGGCTATACCAAAGTGAACCCGACCACCTTGATGGAAACACCGAGCGAACCGAATCCTGCGGCGCACGGTTGATTTCCAACGCCAATGGGCTGCGGCACAAAGGCTAGCATCGCTAGCGTGCTCTGATTGTTGGGGCAATTTTTTCTGATCGCTGTGATGGCGGCACATTTTTGCCCTTGCACAAGCGGCGGGCAGAAACTATGGTTTGCCCGCTTTTCTGGGCTTGCACGTCTCCGCCGAAGGATTTCGCGCGCCGTACGCATTCAAGCCATCCAGGGGCTGTTCAGCCAACGTATCACACCAGCGGAAGGAGGCGCAACCCGTGAACCGTGCGCGCTTCGATCATTACGTCATTCTTCGGCAGGCCGGTATCGGCCGCTGCCTAAAAGTCATTTCGGCGCTGACCGCCGGATTATGCTTCAGCGGACTCGGGGGATGCGGCTGGATGTCGACGGGGGAAAACTCCGAGGGGGTGCGGTTGTTTCAGATGGGCAACTACGACGGTGCTGCGAGTGACTTCCGCGAAGCCATGCAAAACGATCCGAACAACCCTGACAGCTATTACAACCTGGCGGCATACTATCACCGCCAAGGCAAGTTGCAACAAAAGCCGGCCGACACCGCCCAGGCCGAAAGTTATTACCGGCAGTGTTTGGATCACAACCCCAACCACGTGGAATGCCGCCGCGGTCTGGCGGTGCTGCTGGTGGAACAAGGCCGATCGGAGGAAGCGTTCAAGATGCTGGAAGATTGGTCGACAGAAAATCCGTCGCAGGCCGCGCCGAAGATCGAGTTGGCCCGCATGTACGAAGAATTCGGGGACAAGAAATCAGCCACCGATTGTCTGACTTCGGCGTTGGCGGTTTCGCCCAACGATCCGCGCGCTTTGGCCGCATTGGGGCGGTTGCGCGAGGAATCGGGGGATGTGAACCAGGCCATGGCGAACTATCAACGGGCCTTAATGGTGGACCGCAACCAGCCGGAACTGGCCCAGCGCGTGAACGCTTTGCAGCAAGCCGGTGTGACCGGCGCGCCATACACCAGTGCCGGTGGCACGCGGTTGGTGGCAGCGCCGGATGCAACGTACCGGTAGTTGCCAAAACTATCAGGCCGCCACATTCTGTGACACTACCGCCGCTAAATCTGTCAGGGCCATTTCGAATTGCGGGGGCGGTTCGGTGTGGGTGGTGTCGGCGGGAACGGGACGCCGGCGGCGGGTGACGTGATTGAGCGAATCTAAGAACGCGGGGGAAATGCGCTTTAGAGCAAATAACAATCTGGCCAACGGCGTGACCAGCACCAGCCGCTTGTTGCGTTTGATGCCCGAGACGCCTCGGCGCGCAACGTAATCGGGCGAGGCGGATAACCAAGCGGGCGGATTGGGCACCGGCTGGCCGCGGCTGCGGCCGCTGATGGCCCGGTTGTATAAGTTGCTGCTGACTGGGCCCGGGCACAAATTGGTGACGCCGATGCCCTTGCGGTTGTATTCGGCCCGCAGCGCTTCGGTGAAGCCCGTCAAGCCAAACTTGCTGGTGTGGTAGGCGGAAAAACGCCCTCCGGCGACGATGCCGGAGATGCTGCAGACGTTGAGAATGTGAGCGCCGTTTCGCGCCAACAACGTGGGCAGTAGCTCCCGCGTAATTTGCACGGGCGCCAACAAATTGATGGACATGAGCCAGTCCCATTGCGGGCCGGTCATTTTTTCGGTGGGTCCGTAATAGGCGACGCCGGCATTGTTCACGAGCAGATCGATGTATTTCCAGCGCGCGAGCAAATCGGCGATGGCGGCCGAGATTTGCGTCGGTTGCGATAAATCGCAGGGGCGGCCGACGGCCACGACGCCGCGGCGGCGGCACTCGTCGACGATGGTTTGCAGGCCTGCCGCATCGACATCGACGAGATACAAATGGACGCCTTCGCCAGCCAATCGCAGCGCCAGTGCCCGGCCAATGCCCGAAGCCGCTCCGGTGAGGAAGCAGCGTTTGCCTTTGAGATGTTTCATGTGCGACTCCGATTTGCATTCTCTGATTTGGGCTTCTCGAAGATTGACTGGGGTTTATTTACGTTCGTTTGCAGCCATTTCTTGGGCGGCGATTTCGGGGCTCATTTGTTTTCCGCCCACGGAGAGCGCGGAAATGGCCGACGCCAGGCGGCGCGGTAAAAACCGGACCAGGACTCCATTGATTTGATAAACCGGGCCCGGCGTGATGAGCAGTTTTCCGCGGAGCATGCCGACCACGGCCCGCCGCGCCGTGTACCAGACCGGGACGTTGGTGAGTTTCATAAGAAATGTCCGCTCGTGAAGCGCGACGTCGTGGAACTCCGTCTTCATGAAACCCGGGGCAACGACGCTGATGCGGACGCCCGTTTTGCGCAGTTCGTGCTGCAGCCCCTGCGCCAGGGCAACCAAATAGGCCTTGGCGGCGGAGTAGACGCTGTAGCGGGGAATCGGCTGCAGCGCGGCGAATGACGAGACCTGCAAGATGCGTCCATAACCTTGTGCGACCATAGCCTGGGCATACAGCCGCGTGAGCGCGGTTGTCGCGGAAACATCGACCGCAATCATCTGTTCGATTTGCTCCAGCGATTGCTCCAAGAAAGGACCGAAATGCCCCAAGCCGGCATTGTTGACGAGGATGTCGATTTGCAAACCGGCGGCGCGAACGACGTCGAACAATTGGCGTGGGCCGGTGGATGTGGAAAGATCGGAAGCAAACACGGCCACATCGACGTGATGTTCGCGGCGGAATTGTTCGGCCAGCGTTTCCAGGCGATCGCGGCGGCGCGCGGCAATTACGAGGTTGAAACCGCGCTGCGCCAGGACGCGGGCAATCTCCGCGCCAAACCCACTGCTAGCGCCGGTCACTAAAGCGCGTTTTTTTGCGGCATCCATGCCCGTATTTTCCTTTGATTGGCAAGGCAAATTATCACAATTGGTCGGCCCAAGTCACTTCCAGCTTGTTCGCTTGGGATCGAACCGGGGGAGGGGCAGTGCTGTCATCGAATTGGTGGTGGGACAATTTGAAATTCCGACAGCCGCTTTTCCCGACTGACACAGTCGGGCTATGTTCAAATTGGCCCACTACCATCGAATTAGCGTCCTTGACCACTTTGCCCCAGCGGCGTATTCTGCGTGATTCACGGAAGGAAGCGTGCTAAACCGCAAGCGGATGGATAGTCCATTGTCAGCGGATCGGTTACTGTCGCCGGAATACTCACCACTCGAACACATCACCCATGACAGAGCGTGTTTTCAATTTTTCGCCCGGTCCGGCCGTTTTGCCGGTGAGTGTTTTGGAACACGCTCAGCGGGAACTGCTGGCGCTGCCTGGCGTGGGGATGTCGATTCTGGAGATCAGCCACCGGAGCAAAGCGTTCGACGCCATTTTGGCCGAGGCCACCCAAGGCCTGCGCGATTTGCTGGGCGTGCCCGAGGGTTACCATCTTTTGTTTCTTCAGGGGGGCGCCAGCTTGCAGTTTACCATGGTGGCGATGAACCTGCTGCGCGGGACGGGCAAAAGCGCCGATTACGTTCTCACCGGCACATGGGGCAAAAAGGCGATTGAGGAAGCCCGGCGCGAAGGGGAAGCGCATGTTTCCTGGGACGGCAAAGCTACGAATTATGATCGGCTGCCAAAGTCGGGAGAGTTGAAACTGACGCCCAGCGCAGCTTACGTTCATTACACCGACAACGAAACGATCCAGGGGGTGGAGTTTCCGTCGCCGCCGGAAGTGGGCGGAGTGCCGCTGGTGTGCGATGCATCCAGCAATTTTTTGAGCAAGCCGGTGCCGATTAGCAAATACGGCTTGCTGTACGCTTGCGCGCAGAAGAACGCGGGTCCGTCGGGCGTGACGGTGGTGATTATCCGGGACGACGTCATGCAGGGCGCCGCGCCGAATTTGCCGCCGATGCTCGATTATCGCCAATATGCGGCCAATGAATCGCGGTACAACACGCCGCCGACGTTTGGCATTTACGTGGTGATGCTGATTTGCCGGTGGCTGAAAAACGAAATTGGGGGGCTGGCCAAAATGCAGGAGCTGAACCGATCCAAAGCGGCGCTATTGTACGATGTGCTCGATCAGCATCCGAAGTTTTATCAGGGGCATGCGCAAGCGAACTGCCGGTCGCAGATGAACGTCACGTTTCGGCTGCCCAACGAAGAAATCGAAAAAGCATTTCTCGAAGGCGCCAAGCAGCACAAGTTGATCGATTTGAAAGGGCACCGCTCGGTGGGCGGCATTCGGGCTTCGATATACAACGCCATGCCGCGCGCAGGCGTGGAAACGCTGCGGCAATATATGCTCGATTTTGTGAAACAACGAGGATGAATCATGTTTCGGCCGGCGCGCTCGCCTGACGGCTCGCGGCTAAACCGCAAGCGGATGGACCACGAACGGCTAAGCGGCAAGCGGATGGAAACAAAACCACAATCGCATGCTAAACCGCAAGCGGATGGATGACCAGCAGTAATCATCATCATTTGCCCATCACAACGCTCACCCCTCAAGACACTTCCCCATGCCCCGCATTGTCGTACTCGATACGCTGAGCCCGGACGGCCTGAAATTGTTGGAAGAGGCGCGAGCGAAAGGGATCGAATATCAAGTCCGGACGGGACTGAAAGAAGAGGGCTTGCGCGAAACACTGGCCCAGTTTGAAGGGGCGATTTGCCGCAGCGGGGTGAAGATTACGGCCGATGCGCTGGCCGGCAATCATCGGCTGAAGGCGATTGTGCGGGCGGGCGTGGGAACCGACAACATCGATAAAGAAGCGGCCACGCGATTGGGCATCGTGGTGATGAACACGCCGGCGGGCAACACGCTGAGCACCGCCGAGCACACCTGGGCGCTGATGCTGGCGCTGTCGCGGAATGTGGCCCCGGCTTATCAAAGCCTGATTGAACATCGCTGGGACCGGAATAAATACATGGGGACGCAACTGGCCGAAAAGACGCTGGGGATTGTCGGTTTGGGGCGGATCGGTCAGGCGGTGGCGAAGCGGGCCAAAGCATTTGAAATGCGCGTGCTGGGCTACGATCCGTTTTTGAATAAAGATCGGGCTGCCGAAATGGGCGTGGAACCGGTCGACAGCATTCGCGATTTGCTGCCGCGTGTCGATTACCTGACCGTTCACACGCCGCTGACTGAGGAAACCAAAGGCATTGTGAATGCGGAAACGCTGCCGCTATTGCGGACCGGGGTGCGGCTGATTAATTGTGCCCGAGGCGGCATTTACGACGAGGCGGCGCTAGCCGAGGGTTTGAAAGCGGGCCGCATAGCCGGCGTGGCGCTGGATGTTTACGCCGACGAACCGTGCACGGACAGTCCGCTGTTTGGAATGCCCGGCGTGTTGTGCACGCCGCACTTGGGCGCCAGCACGGAAGAAGCGCAAACCCAAGTGGCTGTGGAAGGGGTCGGCTTACTGGTTGATTTTCTCACCACGGGGGCGATTCGCCACGCGGTGAATATGAGCCCACTTGATCCGAAGACGCTGGAAGCATTGCGGGGCCATTTGGATGTTGCATTCCGATTGGGACGGCTCTTAGCGCAACTGGTGCGCGGGAGCCCCAAGCGGTGCGAGCTTCATTATCGGGGGGAAATAGCGGGGAAGAATACGAAATTGCTGAGCGCCGCATTCGCCTGCGGATTGCTGGAATCGGCCTTGGTCGAAGACGTGAACATTGTGAACTCGGAAGTGCTGCTGCGGGAGCGGGGAATTGAATTGGTGGAGCAATCGCGGCAAGATCGGGGAGCGTTCAACTCGTTGATTAGCGCGCAGGTGACCACGGACGGCGAAACTCGCCGAGCGGCGGCCACCCTGTTTGGCAGCAACATGCCGCGACTGGTGCAGATCGACGAACATCGCCTGGAAGCATATTTGGACGGCGTGCTGTTGGTCTTCACGCATACGGACGTGCCTGGCATCATTGGCCGGGTGGGCACGATTTTTGGGCAGCATCATGTGAACATTGCCCAGATGGCGGTAGGCCGCAGTGAAGCCGGTGGGGCCGCAACCGGGGTGTTGAATTTGGATGACGAACCCGGGGCCGCGGCGTTGGCGGCGGTGCGGGCCGCGCCGGACATCAAATCGGCCACGGTGGTCCAATTGCCCCCCGCCGGTAAGCTGCCCGGCTGGCTGCAATAAGCGGCAGGAAACGGCTGGTTAATACTGTTGATTGGCCGACTGCCGCCAGGGGTGAATTGCTTGGTAGAGGCGGCTTTCCGCCGCACACCCGCTCGGCCGGAAAATTCCTTACGGCCGGACCTTTTTCACTAACTATTGCGGATTTCCCAAAGGTTAAAACTTCACATGGTCGCGGAGTGTGGCCGATGCTTTTTTAGCAGGCCGATCGCCAGTGAAGTTGCCCGCGACCGCCTTCGTCGCCTGCCGCCCCGCCTCTTAAAACCTTTCCTACGAGCACTGGCCTTTATGTCGTCCGCCGACCTTTCTCTTGAAGCGCGATTGCAAGCCGACCAGCTTGCCGAACAATTTGAAGAACGAGTTTCCACCGCGCTACGGCAAAATCCACATTTGCACACCCGCAACTTGCGGTTTGAGGCCAGTGAAGGCCGCGTCACGCTGAAGGGGCAGGTCAGTTCCTGGTATCAAAAGCAGATGGCCCAGGAAACGTTGTTCCGGCTGGACGGCATCGACCGCGTGGAAAACCAGTTGGAAGTGAACTGGATCTAAAAAACGAACGGTCGCCGATTCAATCGTCCCGTCCAGAAAACAGGGCGGCTGGATTGTCCGTTTCTTTACCGAGTGATTACCTGGGCTGCAACGGTCGTTGCGTTCCCATCACGGCGTCGCCCCGGTTGTCGTAATTCGGCAGACAGCCTTCCAAGCGACAAACGTGCAGCACTTGCTGATTACCCGGCGAGAGGCCGCACAACCGCAGCATGCCGCCGTGCGAGTGAATGCGCTTTGACAACATCACTAATTGCGCAATCAGGCAACTTTGCAAGAGCTCGATATGATCGAGTTCCAGGACCAACCGATACGTGAAGCTCTGCTCCAAGATGGACCAAATTCGTGCCGCCAGAGCAAGCTCTTCGGCGCCGCCATCGTGCGCGGGCCGCAAGCGAACAAACATCCAATCGGGCCCACGATCCACATCGAAGTGCCACCCAGCCACAGCTTGTGCGGTGAGCATATAGAGCCCTCCCTTCCGCCAGAAAGAGGTTTGCCTAACGATTACTTCCCCGAGAATTATCATAAGCATTTAAGACGGCGTTGCAACATGAAGTTGGCCAGCAGCAAATCGCAGACCATCGGCACAGGCAGTGTCCACCGCAGGCAAAATTCCCATGGTAATTACAGTTCGATTCCCAGCGATCTCGCCCCCTTGCAGGCTGCGGTTGAATGGCGATACTGACCAGCTAGCCTGGTTTTTCGTTTCGATTTCCTGTGGCATTTCCGCTAAAAGCTAGCAATTGTTGGCGGAACCCCCTTTCATCAAGCGAGGTTCATCATGGCACGTTCCGGAGCAGTCACGTTCAAGGGCAATCCACTTACCTTGGTTGGCGAGGCGGTCAAAGTGGGCGCAGCAGCGCCTGATTTCACCTTGCATTACTTTGAAGGTGGCCTGAAAACGATCAAGCCGGCTGATTTGAAGGGTAAGCCCACGCTGATTAGCGTTGTGCCCTCGCTCGACACGCCGGTTTGCGCGCTGCAAACGAAAAAATTCAACGAGCAAATTGGGGTGTTGGGCGATCGGATCAACGCGGTGACGGTCAGCCTGGATTTGCCGTTTGCGATGAACCGCTTTTGCGGGGCCGAAAGCATTAAGAACATGCGTGTGGGCAGCGATTACCAAGACCGCAGCTTCGGCAAGAACTGGGGCGTGCTGATTGACGAACTGAAAATTTTGGCCCGCGGGGTGTTCGTGCTCGATAAAGACGGCAAAGTCGTTTACGACCAGGTCGTTAAAGAAGTGACCGACGAGCCGGACTACGGCAGCGCGCTGGCGGCGATTAAGTCGCAGCTGTAATTTGGTTTATTCCACAGAGACTCAGCTTCACGCGGCGCGCTTGAGTAACCGCAGCAGGGCGATCAGCACGATGGCGCCGACGAGAGCCACGATCAATTCGCCAATGAGGCCGCCGCCGGCGGATATTCTCAGCAGGCCGAACAGCCAGCCGCCCAGTAGCGCGCCGATGACGCCGACGACCAAATCGCCCAACAGTCCATAACCGCCCCCTTTCATAATGAGGCCCGCCAACCAACCGGCAACAATCCCGATGATGATGAACCAAACCCAGTGCGGCATGACACGGCTCCTTATCCACGAGTTAGCAATCCGCCGCGGCTGCCAGAATTGGCAAGCAAGAATGCGACGATTGCCTCTGCTATTATATGCTATTTCAAAAGCGCTTCAATTTGCTGGCGGGCCGCCTGCAGCGCGGCGGGGAGTTTCTCGGGCGATTTGCCGCCGGCTTGGGCCATGTCGGGCTTGCCGCCGCCCCGGCCGCCCACGATTTCGGCGGCCGAGTTGATCCATTTTCCGGCACTGAGGCCGCGGTCGACCAAATCGCGCGTCAGCCCGGCGATCAGGGTGACTTTATCTTCGGCGGCACTGGCCAGCAGGATGGCGGCGGGACTGACTTTGCGGCGGACCAAATCGACCAGTTCGCGCATGCCGGCGGCATCGACGCCGGGCGTTTCGACGACGATGACGGTTGCGCCGCCGACTTTGGCGGACTCTTCAATTAGCTTTTCGGCGGTCACACCGCCGGCTTTGGGACCTGCGGCCAATTGCTTTTTCAGATCGCGCACTTCCTTGGCCAGCGACGCCAGACGGTGCGGCACTTCGGCCACAGGCACACGCAGTGCGGCGGCGGCTTCGGCCAGCACGTGTTGATCTTCCCGCGCTTGCTTGATGGCCCCCTGGCCCGTCCAGGCGACAATGCGGCGCGTGCCGGCCGAAACGCTTTCTTCGTGTGCCAGGCGAAACAGGCCGATTTGGCCGGTGCTGCTGACGTGCGTACCGCCGCACAGTTCCTTGCTGAACTGGCCCATGCTGACCATCCGCACGACATCGGGATATTTTTCGCCGAACAGCATCATGGCGCCGGCTTGCCGCGCCTCGGCGATGGGCAGCAGCTTCCAACTGACGGGCTCGGCGGCCAGAATTTGCCGGTTTACTTCGTCTTCGATTTTCGCCAGCGTGTCGCGGTCGACCGCCGCCGGATTGGCGAAATCGAACCGCAGCCAATCGGCATCGACCTTGGAGCCCTGCTGCTGTGCGTGCTTGCCCAAGAATTTTTGCAAGGCGTAGTGCAATACGTGCGTGGCGGAGTGCGCGCGGCGGATTCCGTCGCGCCGTTCGGTATTCACTTTGGCCGTCACGGTCTGGCCCAGCTTTAACACCCCTTCGCGCAAATGACCGCGGTGCAGGACGAAGCCTTTTTCTTTTTGGGAGTCGATGACATCGAACCGCAGCCGAGGCCCGACGATTTCCCCCGTATCGCCCACCTGGCCGCCCGATTCGCCATAGAACGGCGATTGATCGAGCACGACCGTGACCGGCGCGGCCTCGCCAACTTCTTGCATGACTTCGCAGAGGTGATCTTGGGCAATGATGCCCACCACTTTGCCTGGAGCCTGGGTGGTTTCGTAACCCAAAAACTTGGTGGGTTCCATGGCCTTTGCTAAACTGTCGACAGGGCTGTGGGTGAAGACGTCGGCCACCTTGCCGCCGCCGCTTTCCAGGCCATGCTCCTCCATGGCGGTTTTGAAGCCGGCCCAATCGAGCTGCAGATTATGCTCCGCGCCGATTTGCTCCAACAACTCCGGGGGGAAACCGTGAGTGGTGTAGAGATCGGCGGCTTCGGCGCCGGTAATCAGCGAGCGGCCATCGCGCTTCATCGAGTCGAACAATCGGTCAATGAGATTCAGACCGCTGTCGATGGTGCGGAGGAAACTTTCTTCCTCGCTGCGAATGATTTTCGAAACGCGCTCGATGGTGGTTCTTAATTCCGGATACGGCTGCTTCATAACGTCGGCCACCGTGCCGACCAATTGATGCAAGAACGGCTGTCGGACTCCCATTTGATGGCCGTCGAGCACCGCGCGGCGCAGGAGCCGCTTGATGACATAGCCCTGCTTTTTGGGCCCGGGCACGACTTCCTCGTGAATGGCGAAGGCGCAGGCGCGAACGTGGTCGGCAATCCGCCGCAGCCGGCGGCCATTGTCGCTTTTCGGATCGTACTTTTGCTTGCACACTTCGCCGGCGGCTTCGACCAGCGGCCGCAAAATGTCGATGTGAAAATTGGTTTCCACTCCTTGCATGACTGCGGCCATGCGTTCCAGGCCCATGCCGGTGTCGATGTTTTTGCTGGGGAGCGGCCGCAAATTGTTCGGCGGAGTTCCCAAGCGGTTGAACTGGGTGAAGACCAGATTCCAGATTTCCACTTCGCCGCCGCCGGGCGCGTGAAAGAAGATTTCGCTGCACGGTCCACAAACGCCGTCGGGGCCTTTGCTGGGGGCGCCGGCGGGCCAGAAGTTATCGTCCTCGCCCATGCGTTGAATTCGCTCGGTCGGCACTTTGATTTCGTCGTGCCAGATGTGGTAGGCCTCGTCGTCATCCAAATAGACGGAAACCGACAGCCGTTCCGGCGCAATGCCCATCCATTTTTTCGCCGTCAAAAATTCCCAGGCCCAACTTATGGCTTCGGGCTTGAAATAATCGCCGAAGCTGAAATTGCCGAGCATTTCGAAAAACGTGTGGTGATAGGCGGTGCGGCCCACGTTGTCGATGTCGCCGGTGCGGAGGCATTTTTGACAGGTGGTGGCCCGCGTGAATTCCAGTTTGCACTTGCCCAAGAAATGATCTTTGAACTGATTCATGCCGGCGGGCGTGAACAGCACGGACGGATCCCACCGCGGCACGAGGACGTCGCTGGGCCGGCGGATGCATTTTTTCGATTCAAAGAACGCTAAATACTTTTCGCGAATTTCGTCAGTTTTCATGGAAGGAAATCATTCAAGCGGATTTTTCACCGCAGAGGCGCAGAGACACGGAGAGAACTAAGAATTAACAGCAAACAGACGGATTATCATATCCGGCTAGCGAAACAGCGACTAGGCGGACTGGCGGCTTGCAAGTAGCGGCGTAAAAGCATACGGGCGATCAGCTCGCGCAAAAAAAGCCCTGGGGTTGCAACCCCAGGGCTGGCGACCACGACGAGATTTGTCACCCGGTCTATTCTTCACCCGCGCTGCCGGCGCTGGCGACGACGGTGTTGATGCCGGCAACGAGAATTTTTTCGCGCAGTTCTTCCGTAAATTTAGGATTCTCGGCCAGGTATTGGCGGACTTTTTCGCGACCTTGGCCCAAATGCGTTTCGCCATATTTGAACCATGCGCCGCTGCGTACAATCAGTTTTTGCGCCACCGCCAAATCGAGCACGTCGCCTTCGTAACTGATGCCGTTGGCGTGGAGCATATCGAACTCGGCCACACGGAACGGCGGGGCGACTTTGTTTTTGACGACTTTAGCCCGCACGCGCTGGCCGATGACTTCCTCGCCGTCCTTCAATTGACCGATCCGCCGGACGTCGATGCGGCAGGAGGAATAAAACTTCAGTGCCCGACCGCCCGGCGTGGTTTCGGGGCTGCCGAACATGACGCCAATTTTTTCGCGGATTTGATTGATGAAGATTACGCAGGTTTTGCTTTTGGAAATGGCACCGGTCAGCTTGCGCATGGCCTGACTCATGAGCCGGGCTTGCAAACCGACATGGGAATCGCCCATTTCGCCTTCCAATTCTTTCTGCGGCACCAGGGCGGCGACCGAATCGATGACAATCACATCGACCGCATTGCTTTTGATGAGCATTTCGGTAATGTTCATGGCCTCTTCGCCGCTGCCGGGCTGGCTGACCAGCAGCGTTTCCAAATTGACGCCCAATTTTTTAGCCCAGGTGGGATCGAGGGCATGTTCGGCATCGATGAAGGCGGCAATGCCCCCTTCCTTTTGTGCCCGGGCCACGGCATGCAAGGCGAGCGTGGTTTTGCCGCTGGATTCGGGACCGAAGATTTCGATGATGCGTCCCTTGGGAAGGCCGACGCCTCCCAAGGCCAGGTCGAGCGATAAACTGCCGGTGGGAATGCCCTGGATGCGGCCGGCGGCGGCCTCGGTGGAGCCCAGCGGCATGATGGAGCCTTCGCCGAAAGTTTTTTCGATTTGGGCGATGGTGTTTTTCAATTGGGGATGCTCGGCGAGCGGGTCTTTATGCGCCTTGGATTTACCCTCCGAGGATTTTTCGGTTGATTCTTTTTTGGCCATACGATTGTTCGGCTTTACGGTGTCGACTTTTCCCGTGTCGCCTTTTCCGGCGTCGACTTTTCCATTGTCTGTTTTTACGGCAGTAACCATGCAATGTGCATCCTTTATGTCGCAGAAAGCCCGAAAGTGCAAGCTGGCCGCGTCCTGCGAAATGCCCCGGCCAGTGCCATTTGGTTTATCGGCAATTTTACCCGATTACTGAACACGTGGACAGTATATCGGTTTTTCCCGCTGAATCAAGTAGAGTTTCGCCGATTTTGTCTGGAATTTTTGCAGCGGATGGAGAGGCCCGATTTCCACGGAAAAATTGGGGCGGTTGCCGGAAAGCTCGGGGGCTGCAATTGACGAGAAAGCAGAGATTAGCGGCCGTGGTGATGTTTTTTACCGCAGGTCATTGACCGGGGCTAAATGAGTTGGGCGGCGGGCGGGCAAAGAGGGACTGGCCGGCAGCGCGAGCGACGGTCGCGGCTTTGTACGGCGGTGCATGGGCAAACGAGCGCGTGGGCCGACGATGCCATCGCCAGCTTTGTGATGGGGACGGCGGCCGGATGAGAGCGCTCGCCTGCTGCTCGCGACTAAACGATGAGGTTGGAGCAGCCTGTTTGTGTCCCAGGTACCTTGCTTGCAACGGACTAGGGACGATTAAACAATCGTACATGCCGAGCCCAGCCGACCGGCTGCAAGTGAGTAAAACACGGTCAGCGGAAATGCTGGAGTGCCTCGCGTCGCGGCGTTCCCATTGGGCTCGGCGATAATTAATTTAACTATGAATAATCGAGGATGCAAATTTTCGTCGGGCGGTCCAGATGGGGGGCCTGACGGCGTCAAACGGCGTTCGCTCGGGGCGAAGTGAAAATGTCGGGATACACTTCCGACCTGTTTTTCACGGAAGAGGATAGTTTGGACGCGGTGGGCAGGCGTGCGTGACGCAAGAGGCCATCACACGCCACTTTCAAATTCATAGGGGCAAGCTTCCATGCCGGGATGGGCAAGTTTACAAGGCGCTTCCCCTTCGCAGCAATGCGAGTGTGGGCCGTTGCGGCCGACGGCTGGCGCGGGCGGCCCGGCACCGGCGATTCGATGGCGTGCCGGCAGATGGTACAGCCGGCCACTGACAAACATCGCGCACCGTCAGAACGAATTCGCAGAAATCCATTCTGCGGTCTATTGCCTGGTTCTGTACAATGCTATGTCTCAGTTCATCTGTTTTGCGCCTGCAGCGGTTTGCGGTTACGGAGAATTCAGTCATGGCCGAAATTCCCAGCGATGTTGCGTTCACCCCTGCCGTGAAAGCCATACAAACTGAAAAAGGCTCGCGGAACATCTACGCCGAAATGGAAGAAGATACCGGCTGGGAGACGGTCGTCACGCCGCAATTGGCGAAGTTCATTAGCGGCCTGGACATGTTCTATCTGGGCACGGCTAACGCCGCGGGACAGCCGTACATTCAATACCGCGGCGGCTCGCCTGGGTTTTTGAAAGTGATCGACGAGCACACGCTGGCCTTTGCCGATTTCGGCGGCAACCGGCAATACATTACGCTGGGCAATTTATCGGAGAACCCAAAGGCATTTATTTTTTTGATGGATTACGCTCATAGCCGGCGCGTGAAATTGTGGGGCACGGCCAAAGTGGTGGAGAACGACGAGGCCCTGCTCTCACAACTGGCCGATTCAGAATATCGCGCCGGCAAACCCGAACGGGCGATCGTGTTCACGCTGACAGCTTGGGACATGAACTGCCCGCAACATATTCACAAGCGTGTGGCGGTGAAAGATGTAGCGCCCATCATCGAACAACTACAAACACGGATTAAGGAACTGGAAGCGGAACTGGCGCAGCGTGGTCAGTAGATTTTCACCACGGAGGCACGGAGAGCGCAGTGCAGCGAATTCCTAATGTCGAATGACGAATGTCGAAAGAATGACCACACGAAGTGGCGAAGCTAAATCCGAATGATGAAGCGCTCAGCATCCTTGGTCATTGTGACTTGGTCATTGGTCATTCATTAGACATTCGTCATTAGTCCTTCGTCATTTTCCGCTCCGTGTCTCTGTGCCTCCGTGGTGAATTTAGCCGTTCAGGGTCGCGCGGGAAAGAACTTCGTAGGTTGGGCCATCGCGACCGAGGGTGCTGGAAAAGACGGTGACGCTGTCGACGGTCATGGCGCCGGCGTCGAATTCGGCGTGTTTGCGCAGCAGTTCCGTCAGTTGATGCAATGCCGCGGGGCTCGAATCGCGCACACGGCCCAGCGTTAAATGGGCCGTGAAGCGGCGATGCTCGCGCGGAAAACCGAGCGGTTCCAGCAGGCGTTCCTGGGCTTGAAAGAGCAATTCCATTTGCTCGGCCCCGTCGGTTACGCCCAGCCACAGCGTGCGGGGATGACCGGCTGAGGGAAACGCCCCGACGCCGGCCGAGACGATGTCGAAGGGGGTGAAGGGTTCGGCGGCGGCTTTCACCGCCTGACAAATGGCGGCGGTTTTTTCCATCGGCACGTCGCCGAGGAATTTGAGCGTGTAGTGCAAGTTGGCGGCTTTGGTCCACGTGACTTTGGCCGAAGCCACACGCAGCCGTTCGATAAGCCGCAGTGCGGCGGAGCGGATTTCCGGGGAAATTTCGACAGCAGTAAAAACTCGCAGCACGGACATGGCGATGAGCAATAAAATTCAGAATTAACCGCGGAGACGCAGAGACGCGGAGAGGATAAAAGCAAGTTTAGAAATGATGCACGACTCGTTTGATTCCGTCTTTGAGGACAGGAACTTGGAAGTTGATCGGCAAACCGATGGGGCTATTAAAAAGTTTCAAATAGGTGAGCAATTGAGCGTCGTGAATGGGTAGTAGTTTCTCAACTGTTTTTAATTCGACAATCACATTTTCGACAACTAAATCAATTCGGTATCGGCAATCCAATAAAACTTCTTTATACCGAACGGGCAGCGGCACTTGTCGCTGAAATTTCAGTTCGCGGACACTCAATTCATAACACAAACACTCTTCATAGGCCGATTCAAGCAATCCCGGCCCCAGCGACCGATGCACTTCGATCGCTGCCCCAATAATGGCTTCCGTAATCCGATTCTCGTACCGTTCGCCATCCTGCCCCATTATTTCTTCCTTGCCCTCTCTGCGTCTCCGCGTCTCTGCGGTTCAAACCTGGTTCAAAAACTCAGCATTTTTTTGTATTCTTGCATGCGGCGTTCCAGGTCGGGGCGTTCGATTTTTTTCAGCCGCTCAAGCGAAAAATCTTCGACGGTAAAGCTGGCGGTGAGAATGCCATAGGCCAGGGCTTCTTTCAGCGTGCGGGGGTCGAAGTTATTTTTTTCGGCCAGGTAGCCCATCATGCCGCCGGCAAAGCTGTCGCCGGCCCCGGTCGGATCGATCACGTTCGGCGTGGGATAAGCGGGCATGACGTAGGTTTCGTGCTCGCTGAAAAACATCGCCCCGTGCTCCCCTTTTTTCACAATCACAAACTTCGGGCCAAACTTCAAAATGGCTTTGCCGGCGCGGACCAAATTTTCGTCGCCGGTGAGCAGCTTCGCCTCGGCGTCGTTGATGACCAGGCCGTCGATCCGCTTAAACAGGCGCATTAAATCATCGTGCTGGATGTTGATCCACAAGTCCATGGTGTCGGCCACGGTGAGCAGGGCGCCATCGACTTGATCGAGCACTTTCATTTGCAGCACGGGGGAGCCGTTGGCCAGGAACAAGAACTTGCAACGCTTGTACGCTTCGGGCAATACCGGATTGAAATCACCGAAGACGTTCAGGTGGACTTCCAGCGTTTCGCGGTCGTTCATGTTGGGCTGGTATTTACCGGTCCAGCGAAACGTTTTGCCCCCTTTGACGATATGCAGGCCGGCGGTGTCGATGCCGCGGCTTTCGAGCAGTTGGGTGTGCTCGGCGGGCCAATCTTCACCGACCACCCCCACCAACTGCACGGGCGAAAAATAACTGGCCGAGTAGGAAAAGAAGACCGCCGCCCCGCCCAGGACGTTATCGCGGCGCTGGGTGGGAGTTTCGACACTATCTAAGGCGACGGAACCGACGACCAACAGCGGCATGGGAAATTCCTTGGGGCGATTTTTGAAGTCCGGCTTGCATGGCGGCCAAAACTTGCCACATTATGAAGCGCGAACTAACGCCCCGCAACGGCGGTCTTTGGCCCTTGGTCATTCGTCCTTGCTCCTTTGTTATTTCCGAGGATCATTGGTCATTGGTGCTTGGTCATTGGACATTTTCAACCGGACTCCTATGTCAAACGCTGACGATATCGAACGTCTCTTCGAACCCATCGCCGAGGTGGTCGCCAAGTATGCTCGGCGCAAACGAATGAAGTTGGAAAAATGCCCCCGCGGCAACTCCGGCTGGGAGCTGAGCCAGCCACATCGCTACGGCGGCACGATTTATCTGCTGATGCTGCACGACCCAACGGCAGGACTGGGCATCGGTTCCGTGTGGCAATTTCCTTGCCCAGAAATGTCGCTCTTGTATTCGCACTTTCGGAAATTGTCCACGGTCCCTATCGTTCCCGATCCGGTCATCGCCACTTTGAAGGCCCAGTGGAAAGCCATCAGCAAGGTGAAATTTGGCTACTGGACACACATGAAACCGATGAAATCTCAGACGGAAGCAAACTGATGTTTGAAGGAACACTCGAAGCGATTTTTATTGGATCGATGAAAGCGGGGCCGATGCAACCGGTGGAAAGCGCCCAAGCGATTGCCGCCAAGGGTCTGCAAGGGGACCGTTACTCTGCGGGCAGCGGCACATTTTCCGACTGGCCCGATACGGCGGCCGACCCGACAACCATTGATCCGGAAACACAGATCACGCTGATTGAAGCGGAGGCCCTGGAGGCAGTCGCCCGAGATTGCGAGGTGACGATTGCGCCGGCCCAATCGCGCCGCAATTTGCTGGTGCGCGGCGTGCCGCTGAATCATTTAGTGGGGCGCGAATTTCTGGTCGGGCCGGTGCGGCTGCGGGGCATCAAGCTGTGCGAGCCGTGCGGGCATTTAGAAAAGCTGACCGTGCCGGGGATCAGGCAAGCCCTGCTTCACCGGGGCGGACTGCGGGCGGAAATTTTAACTTCCGGCACGCTGCAAGCGGGGGACGTGGTGCGGCAGGGGTAACAGCAAACTTTGGCGCGAGATCAGTTAACCGATCACAGATTTTCGCAGCAAAGGTTCAACGAAATTTAATGCAGCATTAGAGATTGCAATGCCTGGTTGACAGCGGCATCGGTAGGAAATGCCGCCCGCACTTCTGGTGTTAGGAGCGCCAGATTGGTTCCAGAGCGATAGCGCTTGGCGTACTTTCCTCGCACACCGCCCTTAAGTTTCTTGAGGTCGTATTGTTCACGCAATTCGCCGTTTTTCTTTGCGTTACGTTTCTTCTTCATACTGTTTCCGCTCCCGTCGAGTTAATTTGCGGGAATTGATAATTCTTGTGAGTTCACCCCGATCGGTATGTGAAACCATCAATAATCGTCCTGCAGAGGAATTTCCAATCGTGAGGAATCGATCTTCTTGATCGGAGTGATCGGGATCAAAATACGTCATGGCCTGCGGATCTGCGAACACCGTGGCCGCCTCCTCAAAGGATACACCGTGGCGGGCCAAATTTCGAGTTGCTTTTTGAAGATCCCATTCAAATTGCATTGTCGCCCCGTGATCTTTTGGAATTGAAAACTCGGTTCTTATCGCCAGCCGGAGCTGACCCAGGGGAGCGATTGGTTGTCGGCCAGGGTGGGTTCGATACGACGCAAGTAGGCGTACATGGCGCCGGTATGGTGCTGGACGTGGCGCAGGTTGTAAATGTGCAACTCAGCGCGGGAGCATTTTCGGCGGGCGATGCCCGAAGGGCCGGCGAGCGATTGCACCGTTTCGGCGGCTAGTGCGTCGCGCAGCTTCTGGTGGACCAGCCGGGCGTATTCCAGCGTATCTGGCTGAGACAGGCCGGGACTCGCCTGTTTGCCCCGTTCGTCGCCGCCGCGATCATGAAAATGATGCAACTTAAATTCGGCATCGCTGGTCGAGAGATAGAATTCGGCAAAGAAGAGCGTGTGATAGGCCACGTAGCGGAACGTGTCGTTGGCGATTTTGCCTTCCCAGTACTCGCTCGGGCAGGCGGTAACGCACTGTTTTAGCATGGCCAGGGCGGCTTCGAACTGGCTGGCGACCGTTTGCTTGTAAAGTTCCAACATCAGAAAGGCCCTTTCGTGAATCAGCTTGAATTCCGCCGCAATTGCATTTCCCAACCAAGGGCATCCCCTTCGGGTAAATTTTGCAGCCCCAGTAATCGCAGCAGGTACAGCAGTTGGGCCCGATGGTGCATGCTGTGCGTAATCACGTGGACGATGGCCCCGCCGTAGGGCTTTTTCCGCGGCGGGTCGTCCAAATGATCGACGAAGCATTCGTCGAGTTTGTTTTCACGCTGCAGGCGCGTGCTGACGGCCGCTAAATCGGCGGAGACAATATCGAGCCGGCGCAGGAGGCCGTCGACGGAGCGCCCCTCGGGCAAATTATTTTGGTTCGGACGGATTGGTTGCTCGGCAATTAGGTCGGTCCAGACTTCCATGTTGCGGATCATGTGCAGCAGAGTAGCCCGAACGGAACGGTGGGCAATGTCGAATTGCGTGTCGAGCTGTTCGTCTGTTAATTCGCGGCAGCGCACGAGCAATTGGCGCGTGGTCCAGGAATCGTGGCCCAGCAAGCGGTCAAGGATATCCATGAACAACAGTATAGGTACTGTTGGTGGGCCGTCAATTGGCAGCTATTGCTGGACTATTTACCGCCGGCTTTCTGTTCGATTTTGGCCCAGGTATCTTTGAGCGTGACGGTGCGGTTGAAGACGGACCGGCCGGGCCGGGAATCGAGCTTGTCGGCGATGAAGTAACCGTTGCGTTCGAATTGGAAGCTATCGCCGGGAGCGGCATCGGCCAAGCTGGGCTCCAATTTGGCATCGGTCAGCGTTTCCAGCGAATTGGGGTTGAGATTGATCAAGTAATTTTGGCCGGCGGGGAATTCGTCCGGATCGGCTTTGTTGAACAAATAATCGTACAGCCGCACCGGCGCGGTCACGGCGTGCGATGCGCTGACCCAGTGAATGGTGCCCTTCACTTTGCGGTCCGATTGCGGCATGCCGCTTTTGGTTTCCGGATCGTACGTGCAATGCACTTCCGTAATATTGCCGCTGGCGTCCTTGGCAACGCTGACGCATTTAATGATGTATGCATACCGCAGCCGCACCTCGGCGCCGGGGGCCAAGCGAAAGAATTTTTTCGGCGGCTCTTCGCGGAAATCGTCCTGCTCGATATATAGCGTACGCGAAAACGGGACTTGCCGTTTGCCGACGGCGGGGTCTTCTGGGTTGTTCACCGCTTCGAGCATTTCGGTTTTGTCGGCCGGGTAATTATCGAGCACCACTTTTAACGGCCGCAGCACGGCCATGCGGCGCGGAGCACGGCGGTTCAAATCTTCGCGGACCGAACCTTCCAGCACGGCCATGTCGATGGTGCTGTTGAATTTGGCCACGCCAATGCGGTCGCAGAACAGGCGGATCGATTCGGGCGTGTAACCGCGGCGGCGCAAACCACAAATCGTCGGCATCCGCGGATCGTCCCAGCCGGCGACGTGCTTGTCTTTCACCAGTTCTAACAGCCGGCGCTTGCTCATTACGGTGTAGGTGAGATTGAGGCGGGCGAATTCGATTTGCTGGGGATGGATGATGGATGCGTGTGGCGTGGATTTCTCCCTCGCCCCTTGTGGGAGAGGGCCGGGGTACGGGGTGGCAGCGCGACCAGCGGTCGCGGCTTTATGAGAATTACATTCAATGATGCGGTCCAAATACCAATCGTACAGTGGGCGGTGGTTTTCAAATTCCAGCGTGCAAATGCTGTGCGTCACGTTTTCGATGGAATCGCTTTGACCGTGGGCCCAATCGTACATGGGATAAATGCACCAGCGGTCGCCCGTGCGGTGATGCTTGGAGTACAAAATGCGGTACATGACCGGGTCGCGCATGTTCAAATTGGGATGGGCCATGTCGACTTTCGCCCGCAACGTGCGCGAGCCTTCGGGAAATTCTCCTTTTCCCATACGGGCGAACAGGTCGAGATTTTCCGCGACGGGCCGGTTGCGGAACGGGCTGTTTTTGCCCGGCGTAGTGAGCGTGCCGCGATATTCGCGGATTTGGTCGGCGTTCAGATCGCACACATAGGCGTGGCCGGCTTCAATGAGCTGGATGGCCCAGGCGTGAATTTGCTCGAAGTAATCGCTGGCGTACAAGGGCGGCGGCACGTGGAAGCCGAGCCAGCGGACATCTTCCTCGATCGATTCGACGTATTCTTCTTCTTCCTTGGTCGGGTTGGTGTCGTCGAACCGCAGGTTGCACGTGCCCTGGTATTTGATCGACAGACCGAAATTCAGGCAGATGCTTTTGGCGTGGCCAATGTGCAAATAACCGTTGGGCTCCGGCGGGAACCGCGTTTGCACCCGATTGCCAAACCGGCCGGTGCGGGCGTGCTCCTCGATAATTTCTTCGATGAAATTCAGCGAACGGGGTTCGTCGGGCATGATGAATTGACGGTAATTGGTATTGGGTGCCTTTATATAGTGCCTGGGAGAGGACACGGTCGATAGTTTCTCGCAAGGGGCTGTTTCAAGCAAGAGCGTCACTGCCATCAGGTTTTGTAAGTGCCAGCCCAGTGCACTATACTGAGCTATTCTGCGAACCAGGTAACTGAGCCTGATTTTCCAAGGTGCGCTGATGATTTGGGCCGGATTGTTCTTTTTGTTGCTGGCCGGCTTCGAAGTGTTCATTGCGGTGCGCAGGGAATATCGACAAACGCATAGCAAAAGTTCCGACCCCAGCAATAGCATTTCGCCGACGCTGCCTTTTGTTTGGCAAGCAAGCATTTTAGCATTCGCCGGCGTGCTGTGTCTGCCGGCGGGAAGTTGGTGGATGGCGTTGTTGGCGACCATAGCAGTGTGCGTGCTGGGCACCTGGTTCGTCATTCTGGCTGGACGTCGGTCACCGGCAAGTTAAACCCTGCTCCTCATCCTTGGAGCCGCGAAACATGAAAGCAAATTACATCCCCGAAAATTGCCACGCCGTTACGCCGTATTTGGTCGTGCCCAATGCGGCCCGGTTGCTCGAGTTCGCCCAGCAGGCATTTGGTGGCGTAGTGGGTGAAAAATTCACGCGGCCCGATGGAGGCGTGCTGCACGCCCAGGTGCGGATTGGCGATTCGCTGTTGATGGTTGGCGAGCCGCCGGCGGGACACCACACCTGGCCGACCGTACTGTATTTATATGTGCCCGACTGCGATGCCACTTACCGACAGGCCGTGGCGGCGGGCGGAGAATCGCAAACCGAGCCGACCGACATGTTCTATGGCGACCGCACCGCCAGCGTGAAAGACCCGGTCGGCAACATGTGGTGGATCGCGACGCACAAGGAAGTGTTGACGACGCAGGAAATTCAGCAGCGGGCAGCGAAGTTTTTTGCGGAGAAGGCGAAACAGGGCTAACCCGATGCAAGTTTATTCTGACGTAGCCGCATATTATTTAGAACGGCTAAGAGCCGAGGATAACAGCGCCGCATTCTTCGGTCTATTGGAATCGGACAGTAGCGTTGTTCCTGATTTGGTCGCGCTCTATCGCAGCGAGTCAGACCCGAGTATTCGTGAATTCGCCATCGAAGTTTTGTGGCAGAGGCGCGATTTGTCCATTATTCCGTTGCTCGGCGAAGCGCTGCACGATCCAAACACTGCGGTTTGGCAACAAGCGCTGGATGGGCTGGTTGCACTGGCGTCGCCTGAATCACTGGCAGTTCTTCGTCAAGCGCAGACAAAACAATTTTCCAAGCAAGGCGATGCCCAAGAATTTCGGCAGTGGATTGATGAGGCGATTGAGCAAATCGAGCTCAAGCTGAAATCCTAATTTCGCCCCGTTGGGGCTAACGGTAGTGATTGGGCACGTTGACCCAGGCCGTTGGCCTGGGCTGACATCGGTTGGCCCTTTGGGCCACAGTTTCGGATATCGAATCAACGATATCGCCCAATTTCATTGAGCCCGGACTGGCCGCATTAGGCCCTTTGGGCCACATTTCAGCCGGCGATGTATTTTCAAAAGGCGCATGTTGGTAAATGCACTTTGCATTGGTCGTTACGACGTGCAGATGCAGCCCAACGGGTTGAACTATGCTAGCCCAGGCCAAGTCCCGGCGCGCCGGGACGTCGGCCTGGGTTTACGGACGCACACGAAACCTAAAGCCCCAACGGGGCGCACTGAAATCAATCCCACACATATCGTTCGTCGATCTGAATGCCGTGCCGCTGGCAAAGCGCGCGAAATTCTTCTTGAAAAGTCAATGTGCGGTGGTGCTCCTCCTGATTTTCGATGTATCGCCGCGCGTCAGGCACTTTCGATTCGCTGACGGAAAACATGCCGTAACCGTTTTGCCAATGGAAATCGCGCAGCGATGCGGCCTTCGTCTTGATCCATTTCGAAGTGGAAGTTTTGGCTTCCTCGATCACTTCCGCAATCGTGCGCGTTCGCGCCAGCAAATTCAGAATGTGAATATGGTCGGCAATTCCGCCGATTACCAGCGCGGGACAATCGATATTCTTCAGCACCGTAGCGAGGTAAGCGTAAAGTTCACGCCGCAAAGCCACATCTTGTAAGAGCGGGACACGACCCTTAGTGCTGAATGTCGTGTGAACGATGACCTTGGATAACGATTGCGGCATGAAGGGGCTCTAGTTCGCCCCGTTTGGGCTTATTTGATTATGCGGGATGATATCGACCCAGGCCGTTGGCCTGGGCTGACATAGCTTGGCCCTTTGGGCCACAATTCAGCACCTAATTTTCCATGTTGTTCCGAAAAATATCGTGTGGCCAACGTCCGTCCTTTGGGCCATAGCTTCGGATTCATTCACTTTCGTGCCAAAGCTCGGTCGATGCGGGCTAGGCATTTTTCGCGGCCGAGAATAGACAGCGTGTCGAACAGGCCGAAGCCGACGCCTTTGCCGGTCAGCGCGATGCGCAGCGGATGCACCAGATCGGCCATTTTCATTTGGCGCTGCTCGACGATAGCTTTCAGCGTCGTTTCCAGTTGCGGCGGTTCGAACGGTTCGACCGTGGCCAATAATTCTTTGACCGCGGTTAAAATTTCGGCGGCGCCGGGAGTATTGCGAATGCGTTTGTCGAAGGCGGCTTCGTCGTAGGGCAACTGATCGTCGGGCAGGAAAAAATCGGCGTAGTCCAGTATGTCGCCGAACACTTTTATCCGGTCGGCGGCGGCGGCAACGATTTTTGTCAGTTGCGGGCCCACGTCGCACGGCGTCGGCTCAGCCACTAATCCGGCGCGTTGCAAAAACGGCAACGTCTTGGCTACTTTCTGCTTCAGCGGCAGCTCTTGCAGGTAGTGGTCTTCGAAGGCCCATAGTTTTTTGGGGTCGAAGCTGGCCGGGGCTTTGTTCACGCGCTCCAGTGAAAAGCTGTCGATCATTTGCTCGCGCGTGAAGAATTCCGTTTTGTCGTCGAACGACCAGCCCAGCAGCATCAAATAGTTGATGATGGCGTCGGGCAGGTAGCCGACTTGCTCGTAAAAATCGACGATCACCGGGTTGAACGTTTCGGCGGTCGCCGCCAAGTTAAGCTTGGCCGCGATGTCGACGCCGTGTTTGTACAGTCGGGCGAAATCTTGGTTCTTCAGGTATTGCCCGAGCTTGCGCTTGCTCAGTTTGTTTTTGCTGCCGGGCTCGGCCACAAACGGCACGTGGGCGTACTCGGGCAACGGGTAACCCAGCGATTGGGCCACGAACACCTGCCGCGGCGTGTTGGAAAGATGTTCCTCGGCCCGAATGACGTGCGAAATTTGGAAATCGTGATCGTCGACGACCGTCGCCAGGTTGTATAGCGGCGTGCCGTCGGCGCGCTGGATGACGTGATCTTGCTCGCGGACCCAATCGAACTGCACGTCGCCGCGGATCAGGTCGTGAATGACGAGTTGCCCCTCGTGCGGCATGTTCAGTCGGACTACGCCTTTGCGGCCTTCGGCTTCGAAGCGGCGCTGGGTATCGACGGTGTCGGCCATCCAGCGGCGGCTGTAAATAAAGGGCTGCTTGGCGGCTTCGGCGGCGGCGCGCTCGGCCTGAATTTCCTCGGTGGTGGCGTAATCGCAGTAAGCGAAACCGCCGTCGAGCAGTTTGTTGATGGCTTGCTGATAGCGATCGCGCCGCTGCGATTGGTAGTACGGTGCGAACGGGCCGCCGACTTCGGGCCCTTCATCCCAATCGATGCCCAGCCAACGAAAGCCGTGCAAAATGGGCGCGAGCGCCTCGGCCACATTGCGCTCCTGGTCGGTATCGTCAATTCTCAGCAGAAATTGACCGCCGTGCCGCCGAGCAAACAGCCAATTGAACAGGGCCGTGCGCACGCCGCCGATGTGCAAATACCCGGTGGGACTGGGAGCGAAACGTGTGCGAACGGGACTAGCCATGCCTCATCCTCTGAAACTTTGAGCTTATTGAGAACTAAGCTACCAGAGAAACGGGCTAGTGGGGAATGGGGAGTGTGGAATGGGGAATGGCAGCAGAAATGACCAACGACCCGCTGCCCAACAACGCATTGGTCATTGGGATTCGGTCATTGGTCATTCATCGTCTTCGCGCTGTTGGCGGCGCATTTGTTTGCGGAGGCGTTTGCGTTCCGCTTTGGAGAGCTTGCGGCCCGCGCCGTAGGAATCGCTGTCATCTTCGTCCTCTTCGTCGTCGAAGCGATTTTGGCCGGCGCGATTTTTGGAGTAGCGATTGCTGTCGCGGTCGTCGTCATCGGCGGAACTGCCGTAGCTTTTCGACGTGGAATTTGTCGACGTCGATCCCCCGGCAGAGCCGGAGTTGGCGGCTGAGCGCTGCACCATGGCGGCCAAAGGTGCGGCGGAAGGCGACGCGGGGGTTTTGTGGGCTGCATCAATACGGGAGGATTTCAAGCGCTCGGCGGCGCTGTCGGCGCGCTGATCTGCGGCCCGCGCTGCTTTCGCTTTCTTCGGTGCTTTTTCGCGCTTCAGCTTGCGCTGGCGCAGCGTGAGCAATCCTTCGGCATCGAGCAGCACGTGCCGGGCGTACAGCGCGATGGTGAAAAACAGCGTAACTTGCCCCACTAAGCGGCCGGCAATTGCTACTAGCGCGGCGCTCATTTGTGGCGATTGGCCTAAGTGCAGCCAGCCGTAATCGGTGGCAAGCGCGGCGGCCCAGAGCGAAAACGCCAGGGTGAAGCCGAGGGTGGCGGTGCGGCTTTCGCGCACTTCCAAGAGCAATCGCAAGGCGAGAATGCCCACGATGCCGCCCCAAATGCCGATCCACCAAATCGCTCCGCCGGCAAGCATCGACCAGCCGGTGAAGTGCGCCATCGCCAAGGCAAAGGGGGTGTGCAAGTTGGCCGTGGCATCGATGCTCATCACCAGCCAGGCGACGGCGGACCAGAGCCACAGGCGGTAACGGCCGCGGTAATCATCGAGCTTGTGGCGGCGGATGGAATAAATGAGCACGCTGCCGGCAGCGGAAAAGCCAAACAATAGCGACGAGAACCAGCCGGCCAGGCTGCCGCCGTTGGCGGCATCGAACAAGGGGGCCAGGCCAAGCGAATTGGATTGGTCGCGCGCTTGATCGCACAACCTGACATAGCCGAACAGCAACCCGCCGACGGCGGCCAAGGCGGCGACATACCACAGTGCTACGGTGAGCCAACTGCGGGGAATGAAATCGGTCGTGTGGCGATGATTTTCGCGCCGGGCGGAGGCAGTGTAACGCTCCGGCTTGCCGGCCGGCTTAGACGTACCGGCAGCCGACGGTGCGAACGATTCGCCCGCTAAATCCTCCGCCAGGTTTCGGCGGCGGCGGTCATCTCGACTACTTCCGAAAAGCGACATCCTTGTCGGATTTCAGGGTTCGGGGTTGGTTAGTGGTCAGTGGCCAGTTGAGCGGCGAAGTTTGTGCTGCGGTTGCGGTTTAGCATGAAACCGTGTGAAGGTGTGCCGATTATTCCGGGCCGGCGCGCGGTGCTAGCAGTTTGCACAAGACGCCTGGGCCTACAGCAAAGGTCGGCATTCGGGCTGGCGTGACTGCACCTTGGTTGTCATTTGTCGTTTGTCCGTTGCCGGCGGCCCGGAGGGAATCGCTAATCGGCAAGGTTTGACATGGCCGGAGCAAGCATCGTTCGTCATTAGCCGGTTGGTTTGGCCAATTGCCGCAGTTGCTCGGAGATTTGAGCCAAACTGATGTTGATGCGATTGAGTGTGGTCCGGCGCGAGGCGAAGACCAGCCACACGGTGCACAAAGCGGCTAAGAACAGGCAAACGAGTGCGGCGTCGATGTAAGGAAGTGCGTGGTGAAACAAGTCGGTGCCATCGGACAGCATGCGCGCGTGTGCCTGATCGACCTTTTGAGCGAGCGATGAGTCGCCGGATGGTTGGAACTGGGTATCGGACGTTTGCTGTGGCGGGCTCGACCGTGCGTTTAAATTCAGCGACGCCAAATCATCATGAGCCTTGTCAGCAGTCGCCGGCTGGTCGGTTTGTTGCGATTTGAGCTCGAGGAATTCGCGGGTGTTATTAAGCCGTACGCCCATGACAAATTGGTTCAGGCCATACACGAGCAAGCCCATGCCGGCGGCGCCGACGATCCACAGCAGCAGACACAGGACGGCCAGCCAGCGAATGCGGCTATGATCGCGGCGGACAATTTCGGCGGCGATGTCGTGGGCGCTAGGCATGGGGGAAAACGGTGCGGCCAATTGATTTTGGAATGCGGCGGAAAAATCACCGGGGCTCATGGGTTTTCTCCAAAATGGTGCGTAAAGCTTGTTTGGCGTGGTGCAGCCGGGATTTCACGGTGCCGACGTGGCAACCGACCACGGCGGCAATGTCGTCGTAATTCATGTCTTCCATGAACCGCAGCAGCAGCACTTCGCGATGCTCGGGGCTGAGACCATCGAGTGCGGCATGCACGGCCTGGGCGTCTTCGGCGGTAAAATCGTCGGCGGGGCTTGGTTCATCGGCAACGTTCAAATTTTGCGCGTCGAGCGATTCGACGGTTTGTCCGCGGCTGCGGAACCGCCGATATGCCCGATTGCGGGCAATGCGGTAAAACCAGGGCAGGAAGGAATCGGAATTGGCCAGCCGCGGCAGGTCACGAAACACGTCCATCCACACTTCTTGCGCCAAATCGTCGACGGCTTCCCGGCCGGCCAACTTGAACAGAAATCCGCGCAGACGAGGTTGGCAGGCGGTCACCAACTCCTCGAAGGCAGAGCTATCGCCAATTTGGCAGCGTACGACCAAGACTTTCCAATAGAACGAATTCAATTGGTCAGCCATCGGAGGTTCGCTTCCGGCCGGATGAATTGCCGTATGAAAGATAAGGTGCGCTGGGGGCGGAAAAGTTCAATGAGCCATCGAGGTTTAGCCGCAAGGCGCTAGCAGAGCGGGAATGATGAACGATAAGGCATCTACCCGCCGGGCAAGCCCGGCGGCTAACTGTGCATGCGCGGCAGCGGATCGCCGGCGGCAATGATTTCGGCTTCGGCGGCGGCCAGATCGTCCAAGCGGCGGTCGACAATTTCGTCCTTGGCAAACAGCTTGGCCAGACGAACGTACGTGCTGTGGTGCCGGGCTTCGCTCTCGAACAGGCTGCCGTAGAACGAGGCCAGCTCAGGGTCGGACACGTGCTGCCGCAGCAAGTCGAAGCGTTCGCAACTGCGAGCTTCGATCAGGCCCGCCACCAGGAGCCGATCGACCGCCTTGCCGGGTTCCAATTTGCGGACCAGGTCGTTCAATTTGCGGCCATAGGCGGGCGGGGTTAGGCGGCGGAAGCGAATGCGGCGACGCTGGAGCAAATCGAGGACCTGGCGAAAGTGGTCGAGTTCTTCATTCACAATATCGGCCAGTTCGCGGCACAGTTCGACCCGGTCGACATAGGCGAAAATCAGGTTCAGGGCCGTGCCGGCGGCTTTTTTCTCGCAATGGGCGTGGTCGATGAGGATTTCGTCCAGGTGGGCATCGACCTGGGCCAGCCAACGCTGTGAAGTTTCGGAGGTTAAACTGAGCATAAAAGCGGCTCGAAAGACGGCCAGCGGGGTTAAATGGATGCCCGGCGGCGTGGGGTTGTGGGATGTGCCGGCCTGGGCGAGCGTCTATTGTTTTCGATTCGCGGGCGTCGTTCAATATATAAAAGGTCAGGCCAGCCATCGCTTGACCCAATTTTGGTGACGAGGATTTCACTCATGCCGCTGAAAAGAATGGGGATTGTGTCGGCGATTCTGGCAGTGCTTGCCACAGCGCCGGTCATGCTGTTTACCGGGCAGGCTGATGATGTGTCTAGCACCGGGACTTTGGACCAGGTCACGCTGGTCGATCACGGCCAAAGCTACACGTTTAGCAACCGCTACTGCACCGCGGTGATATCCAAGCGATCGGGCGATTTGACGTCGCTGACGTACAAGGGCAAGGAGTTGATGGGTTACGATTCGGGTCATCATGCTGGTTACTGGGAGCAATCGCCGGCGAGTCCGGTGGCGTCGATCACGATTGATCCGGGGACCAATCACGGCGAGCGCGCGGAAGTTTCGATTAAGGGAACCGCCACCGGTGGCGTGGGGGGCGGCACCAACAACGTTCAAATGGAAGTGCGCTATGCGATGGGACAAAACGACAGCGGCGTGTATACCTACGCCATTTTTAGCCACGACGCCAAGACCGGTCCGGGCTCGGTGGGGGAATCGCGCTACGGGGTGAAGCTACCCAACATGTTTGATTGGCTTTCGATCGACGCACAGCGCAACCGGCTGATGCCGACCGCCGCCGACTGGGCGGCCGGCACGCAATTGAATATGAAAGAAGTTCGACGGTTGAACACCGGCACGTACAAAGGAGAAGCGGAGCATAAGTACGATTACTCGGCCTATCAATTCAGAATTCCAGCCTTTGGCTGGTCGAGCACGACGCAGCACATTGGGTTGTACTTCATCAACCCGTCGACGGAGTTTCTCTCCGGCGGGGCGACCAAGTACGAGTTGACCGGGCACCTGGATGCCAATCCTGGCGGCGCGCCGACGCTGTTGGATTATTGGCGGGGCACGCACTACGGCGGCAGCATTTGCCGGATTCCGGCCGGGGAAGCATGGAGCAAAGTGGTGGGGCCGATCATGATTTATTTGAACTCGAAAGACACGCCGCAAGAGATGTACGACGACGCGCTGGCCAAAGCCAAACAAGAAAGCCAAGCGTGGCCGTACGATTGGGTGCAAGGGGTCGATTATCCGCACCGTGACCAGCGCGGCACCCTGAGCGGGCAAATTGTGCTCAACGATCCGCAAGCCACGACCACGAAGCTGCCGAATTTGCTGGTGGGTTTGGCGTTTCCGGATCAAAAACCCCCTGCCCCGTCCAATGGTGCAAGCGCGAGCGCTGGCTCGTCCTTAGGCAGTGGCGCAACCGATAGCGCCTCTTCCAGCGGCGTTTCTTCGAGCAGTGCCTCTTCCAGCGGCGCAACCCGGAATGGCGCTACTTCGGACAAAACTGCCCCTGATACTTCCACTGCCAACAGCTCGGCTTCCGGCGGTGCGACTCCGGGTAGTTCAGCTTCCAATAGTGCAAATCCCAACGGTGCGAATCCTGGAAATGACAGAGGAGGCAGCGGCGGAACGGATCAAAGCAAAGCGGATTCAGCGGGGAGCACACGCGGTTTAGGCCCTGGTGGCTTTGGTGGTTATGGCGGCTTTGGTTTTGGCGGGCGCGGATTTGGTCGCGGTCCCAGCGTTACCGATTGGCAAAACGACGCCAAGCATTATGAGTTTTGGGTACAAGGAGACGAGGACGGGCACTTCGTGATTCCCAACATTCGGCCTGGCACCTATCAGCTACACGCCATCGCTGACGGAGTGCTAGGCGAGTTCTCGCAAGCGTCGATTGAAGTGAAAGCGGGCGATAAGATCGATTTAGGAAAACTGCAATGGACGCCGGTGCGGTACGGCAAGCAATTGTGGGAAATTGGCATTCCCAACCGAACCGGCGCGGAGTTTTTCAAAGGGGATGATTATTTTCACTGGGGCTGGTACGTGCAATACGCCAAGCTATTCCCCAATGACGTGCATTACGACGTGGACACGTCCGATTTCCACAAAGATTGGTTCTTTGAACAGGTGCCGCATGACGCATCGGACACTGATGCCGACGCCACCGGCCGGGGCCGAGCCACTCCGTGGACGATCACGTTCAATTTGCCGCAAGACATGCACGGCAAAGCCACGTTGCGGTTGGCCATTTGCGGCGCGGGAACCCGAACCATTGATGTGACCGTGAACGGCAAAGCGGCCGGGACCGTCAACATGCCATTTTACAACGCCACGATCAACCGCGACGGCATCGGCGGGTATTGGTCGGAGCGCAATCTGTCGTTTGATGCCGCGCTGATGCATGCGGGCAAAAACACGATGGTGCTAACCGTTCCGGCCGGCGGGTTAACCAGCGGCATCATTTACGATTATTTGCGGCTGGAGCTGGCGGAAGATACCGCAGTGGCTGAGTAACGGATGAGATAAACTCTGCGTTGACGCACACCCGTCCAGCGATGCAAAGTGGGCATCGACTTCATTGCCGGACAGCGACAATTCGGCGGCCACATCGATCAATCATGCTGACGAGCAAGCGGACTATTGCCATCGCGGTTTGATCGATGGTTAACGCAAAAGTCAGCCCGTATGTTCGAAATTATCTGCAACAAAGCTTCTGGATTCACGCTTATAGGGGTATACGGCTGCTATTTCGGCGGCCGCATCTGCAATTAAGAAAGTGAGCGTGGATGATGACGAGTTTCAATAAATATTTACGTAATACGGTCTCGATCCTGGCGACTGCCAGCATGTTGATGCCGTCCTCGGTTTGGGCCAAAGGCCCCAGTTCCGTTTCGCACGTGTCTGCGATTCATTCCTCCAGCGGCTCGTTGTCTACTTCGGGCAACACGCTTGGGAAAATTTCGACCAGCGAAGTTCCGGTGCCGAAGCGTTCTCCCCACCAGGATCCGTTTCACCTGTCGAAGTCGTTCAACGAATCCGAACATGTCAATCTCAGCCAGCTGGGCCCGAAATTGCCCGGCCAGGTGCTCTCGCAATTCAATTCGCCCCAAACATTGCACATTACAGCTCAGCCAACTGGCAGTGATAATGTGCATGGCGGCAACAAGGAACCTGAACGAATCAGTAGTCTGCTGGAACATTCCGAAACCGTGACCAACCAGACTCGAAGCAGTCAATTTGCCTCGACCAAAACCGACATCAAAAACATTAACGGTGACCACACCGAATTAACAGATGCGCAAACCGGTCTTGGCGGTGAAGGACCGGCGGGTACAGGGCTGTTGTCGCCGCTGGAACGCGCTCTTTATGCCTCACCCCGAACACTGGATAGCCAATTCGCGCCGACGAAAACCGGCATCAAGAACATCTCCGGCGATCACACCGAACTGACGGATGAGCAGCAGAATCCCCCCTTAACCAGCCGACCGGACCCCTTCCTTAACCGCAGTATTTATCATCTTGATCCAATGAACATCGCCGTGCCCCTCAGCAGCCTGCCGCCAGGCGGCTCAGTGCCGCACATTAAGTAACAAAACCTGCGATAAATTGGGCAATCCTTCGCGGTGTTTGTCGGTAATGGCCGGCAAACACCGCGGTTTTTTGCGCTTCTATAGAGCGGCGACCGTGGGCAGCATGTTCCTGAACTACCAGCCCGCCGGGATGCTTCCCGTAACATCTGTCCCAGTTTCACGCTCAATAAGAGTGAAGGCCGGCATGGCCGTCCCCAAATAACCTTCAAAATCCAAGAAAGCGAGCGTGGATCATGAAAACTGTAACAAGTAATTTCCGAATCGTGTTATTAACCCTGGCGACCGTGGGAACGGCCATTCCGCAAGTGGCGCTGGCTCATGGCGGCGGTGGTGGCGGCAGCAGCAGCAGCGGCGCAAGCCATGCCGTTTCTCATGCCTCCAACGGCTCCACGATCAATACCCAGTTTTCAAGCAAGAGCGTTAAAACATTGGCTGCGACTCCTTCAATTCCCATTCCTCCCCCCAGCGGCAACAAGCTGGGCAACTTCAGCACGACGGCCGGCTCCGCCTCGACCACCAGCGCGGTCCAAAAAGCCAACCTAAGCGGAATCAGCGGCAAATCAACCGTTCCCACGACCGTCGGTTCGCAAGACCACGTTACCGCCAATGCCGTCAGTGCCAAAGCCGCGACGGCAGGGGCCATCGATCAATCGACGAACTTTAATCCCAATAGGACTGCACTGAATTCAAACCGCGTCATGGCCAACTCCGTCCAGCCCATGCATACGATGGATTTGCTAGGCGGCCTGGCCGGTGGACTTGGAAATGTTGTTTCCGGCTTAGAATCGGACCTGGGGCCTATTGTCAACGGGGCGATTGGGCTTACGGAAGCGACTTGTGGGGCGCCGATCACCCTCACGCTTGTTTTGACGGGCTCCGGATTAGCGCCGATTCCACCTGACGCCCGTTTCAGCGCAGGCAACACCATTTACCACGGAGCCGGCAGCGAAAACGCTCTCAATAAGGCCACCCAGGTCAGCAACCGCAACGTCAGCCCTGTCGATGCGACTGCCGGCTACGAGAACGCCATTGTGGGGCAAACATTCTTCACCCCAGGCAAAGTTGCCACGCAAAGCAAGATGGACGTTCACAACACGACCGGTATCCCGGGCACAACTATCTCCAAAGGAGAGACAATGCAACCGGTCAGCAAGGTGGTTGCCTCCACCGGCTTCAACACCGGTTTTGCCCCGCCGACTTCGAACAGCGGAACAACGAAGCCAGGCAATATGAAGCCTCCGATGACCTCGGGCGGCTCGGTCTTCGGGGGCGGGTTCGATGACAGCAGCGTCTCCAATTCGTCTGCAACCACCACGGACACCACGACGACCACCGATGCAACGCCGAATGCTTCCACCACACCTTCCGCTGCAGCGGCTGCCAAGGCTACGACCGGCGCAGACCTGGTGCTGGAAGATGTCCGCTTGGACGCTCCGGCCACGTTGGTTGCCGGTCCGGCTTACACCGTAAAGTTCCGCAACCAAGGCACGCAAGCGGCCGGCAAGTTCCTGATCGGAGTTTTCGCCGGACTCGGCGATAAGCTGTCCGACGACGCCCCGCGAGCGATTGTCGAAATCGACTCGCTGGCCGCCGGCGAAGTGAGAACGGTCTCTGTGCGGCTGCCGCAAGCGGCTTTAAGAATGGCCGGTCCTGAGGGCAAGCCCGCCGTCTTCACCAAATTGTTCATTGGCGTCGACATACTGAATAACGTGGCCGAAATCGACGAGACCAACAACACGGCCGTGGTCGATCGGGCCGCCCTGGAAACCACCGCCAATTGACCGGCAGATAACTCCAACTGAACGGCAGATAAACATCAATAGCCATCTAAGCCCACGGGTCGCAAGCCCGTGGGTTTGGAATCACTCACCGCATTGATAGACGGCGAGTCCCTTCGCCGAGAGGATGGATCCTTGGGGGATCGTGGGGATCGTGGGGATCGGGAAATCCATCCTGCTGTGTTCTATGGCATTGTGTGACGCCACGGGCTGTGCGACAGATTAACCGTCCAGCGATGCAAAGTGGGCATCGACCAAATTGCCGGACAGCGACAAAACGGCGCCTGCATCCGTTGATAATGCTGAGGAGCAAGCGGACCCATCGCCGGCGTCGGATTGATCGACGGTAATTTGTTGCAAGGTGGCGCCATTGTCGGCGGCCAGCGAATCGTTCGATGTCAACCCGGACGTGGAAGAGGAATTATTGTCGTTGACGCCGGCAAAGAACGAATCGATCGCCGAAATGGCGGCATTGCTTGGCAAAGCCGCTCCGGAAGCACCGCCGCTGTCGGCCGAATCGGTTGCAGAGCCGGCCGCAATGGCGCCCTGTCCGCCGGAGGGCACATCGAAGCCGAAGAAGAAACCGCCGCCAAACCCGCCGAAGCCACCGAAACCGAAGAAGAATCCGTGGCCGCGAGTTGTGGTCACCGGTGAAGCCTGCGTGAAAGTGGTCGAACCGGTATAGGCAACCAAATCGCGAATGACACTGCTGGCAATCGGAGTGCCCAGACCGGAAGCCAAATCGTACCCGGTGGCAGCCGAGTTACCGTCGGAGCCGGAGGTAATATCGTGGAAGTCGCTTTTGGGAAGTGCGTACAGCACATCCTGAACGTTGGACAGCGAGCTTTCATGGGCGAGTGATCGACCCTGATCGGCCAGGGCAATTAGCCCAGCCCATTGTGGTGCGCCGATGCTGGTTCCGCCGTACTCAGCCCAACCGCCGCTGCCGTAACTGTCGTAAACGGCCACGCCGGTGTTGGGATTGGCGTCGTACGAAACGTCGGGTGTGCCGCGATTGGATATTCCCAGTCCGGTTTGATAGCTGGGCAAGCCTTCGTATCGGCTGTCGCCGCCGCCGCCATCGGACCACACGCTTTCGCTGGAATAACTGCCCGATGAAGTGACCCGAAGCGACGTGCCGCCCACGCTGACGACATCGGGCGAAGCCGACGGATACTCCGCTCCCGTGCCATCGTCGCCGGCCGCCACGGTGAACGCGACGCCTTTGCCTGACGGGGACGTGAAGTGCGCATCTTCCGATGATTCGCCGTTGTATTCGCTGCCGCCCCAACTGTTAGACACGACGACGACGCCGGAGGCATTACGGGCAAAATCTTCCGCTTTGTCTAAATCGGAAGTGTTTGCGGAACTGGCCTCGACCAGCAAGATATTTGCACCCGGCGCAATGGAATGGGCCCATTCGACATCAAGAGCGATTTCGGCAGCCCAGCCCTGATCGTTTTGCGGCAAGCTGGTGCCGCCGGATTCGTTGACGACTTTGAAGCTGGGGGGAGCCGCCAGTCCGAATTGCTTATCGAACGTGGCCAGGTCGCTGACGATGTTTGGGTCGTTGTAGGCGTCGACAATGGCGATAGTTTCGCCCGCTCCGGTGGCCACAGTGCTGCCAAAGGTAATTCCGCTGAACGAATAAGCGGCTTTGATTTGCGCGGGGGAAAAGCCTTGCACGGTGGACGAATTGGCATCGGGAACAACGAGCAAATTGGGCGTCACAAGCAGGCTGGCTGTCGAAGCGCTCAGCACTTGGCGGACTTCCAGCGTTTCGATTTTCAATGCACGCCCACGGCGGATTGGCGCTTTCATGTCGGGTCGTTTCCTTCTGTCTCTCAGGCGGGTAGACCTATGCGGGGAGCTTTCGGTTGCCGAACAGGCATTCACACTTTGGTATGACGATCAGTTTACCATCTTCGCAGAAAAAATCTATTCGCGGAGGCAAGCACACCGCCGGCAGCGCTGGACGACGACGAAGCGCTGTAATTACCGGTAATTGTGGTGCCTGTAACGCTGTTGGTAATAGTGATAGCTGTCGGCGAGGTAATGCCGGAAGGCAACTGGCCGACGTTGGAAGTTTTGGGATTGGATGACAGGATCAAATAACCGTTGCCGTTGGCGTCGGTGGTGATGGAGCCGACATCGGTGCCGTCGACGGAAACATCGAAGGTGCTGCTGACATCGGTGCCCGTCAAATGCACTCGCAGAATGTCCACCGTGGTGCCGTCGCTGTGCGTAATGGTAGTGAACACCGATTTTCCAACCGTCGCGCCGGAAGCGGAATCGGTCAGCGTGGCGACCGAGCGGGTGATGGAGGCATCGGATCCGTGGCAGCCGCCGTAGCCATTGCCGCCATAACCGTTGCCGTTGCCCTCGCCAATTTCGCCGGTGGAGGCGGCGAATGTGCCGTTTAGCGGATCGACCGTGGTGTCGGTCGAAGCCAAGTTGATGGTCGCGCCGGCCGCCAAAGTAAAACCGGTGGGCAACGTGCCGGTCGTGGTGTTGCCTGTGCCGGCGCAATTGGCGGTTGCGGCACTGGACGTGGTGCTGCTCGTGGAAGTGGACGAGGTTAGAATTAGGCGGCCGTTGCCGTTGGCATCGGTCGTGAGCGCACCCAGGTCGGTAGTGCCCACCGTCACTTCGTAACTGGCATTGGCTGCACCGCCAACCACCGCGATAACCAAGCTTTCCTTGGTTGTCGTGCCGCTGACTTCCGTTTCGAATGAGGCGGTGCCGACGATTTCGCCTGAGCTATTGGTGAGCGTGGCAAAAAAATAAGTGTCAGTGCTTTCGTCCGACGCGCCGCTACTGGTGGAAGATTTCAAGGTGTTTGTCACGGCGGAGGAAGTGTGCGCTCCGGCAACCAACGCGCTATGAGCGGCTGCTTGCAAGAGGGAGCCTGTGGCGGCCGCTCCGCAAAGCAGTTGCCGCTGTTCCAAACGTTCGATGCGTAACGGGCGATTCGCGTTGTTGAAATTTCGAGTCATGGTCGCAACTCCGCAACGGACGCCCCTGAGTTGATGGTTGTGCTAGCGAACTAACGATGCCTGAACAAATCTGCGAGTGAACCACTGCCGATCTGGGTTCGGCAGGCGAGGCGTCAAATTGGGGAAAGGAGAGGCGTGAATTCCGTGCCGCTTAATGCCTTACGCAAACCAATAGCGACTGGAAATCGACAGCTCCGCCCCAAGATTCGCCGGTGGCTATCATTAAGAACGAAACGCGACTGTTTTAGCGCGCGCAAAAAAATCAAAAATTCCTACGGGAGTCTCGTGGCGGGAAATAAGATCGATTTTTCGTCCGAATGATTGACTTTGGGGCAAGAAAGCAAATACACTGGAAACAGATAAATTGTAGACATGCAGTGCGGTAGCCGAACCCGCTTTCTACGCTTCATCCCGCCTATCTTTTCGCTTTAAGGAACACTCTCATGGAGAGATTTCTTGGCCGTGCCCCGTCTGGTCGCGCGCTGTATCGAACTCGGGGAGCGCGAAAAATCGAACGACTTGAATCGCGCTGCGTGTTGAACGGCGGAGCGTTGTTCGATTTACCGGTCGCGCCGACGGTCATGTTCAGCGGCGACCGTGACATCAATGCGATTGGCGAAGCGTCCCAAAAAATCGGCGGTGGTTCATTCGGCGTTGCGTCACACTATTCCGACAACATGGGATCGATGTACGCCGAATCGGGCGGCTTTGCTCCCGTCGGATTTGGATTTTACGAACCGCCGATGATGAGCATGGACCTGGCAGATTATGGTGGAGTGGGCGGGGGATCGATGGGCATCGTATTCGGCGCGCCGACCGAATTGATTGTGATCTTCAGCACGACCAGCAACAATTCAAGCGCGATGTACGCAGAATCTGGCACCCCAGCGGGCCAGAGTGGGTCAAATTTACGTGCCGATGTTGCTCCGGCCGGCGGGATGAAGCCCAACGTTAGTCCGTCCCTGGACGCCCTGCCACACCCGGCCAGTGCGATGTCGCCCAGCCAAACGCCATTGGCAACGACCGTTCGTGTGACGCCCGCCGATTTCACGGCGGCGGTTAATTCGCATTCCGCATTGGTTACGTCGGCGTATGCGGCGGCGGGCTCGATGAAAACGGCGTTGTTTTCCGCCATCGCTTCCGTGGCGCCTTCGATTCCTCTGCTTGACGGCGCGGGCACTGCCTGGATGCAAACTTTCGTCGGTGCCCAAGCTCCGGCGAACATTGTGGTGAATACGGCGACGGCTGTGCGTTCGGCCTTCCAAACGGCAGGATCAGGCAACGGCATTCAAGTCGAGCGGCTGACAGACGCAGCTTTCATCCATTCTCGTGCAACGGTTGGGCAGGCCGAAACGACGGTTTGCAAGGCGTCGCTGGCAGGCATTCCGCTCGACATGAGAGGCATCGAACGGGCGTTGCACACGGTGATGAGCGAAATGGAATCGCTGGGAACTGAGGTCAGCCACTGGTTGGACGACATGCACCTAGTGCCCATGATCGCCGCGGTGAGTGCGGCGGCGCTGGGAGCCGGCGCGACTTATTATTTACGACGCCGCGGCGAGGAAGAAGCCGGCCGGCGGGACGAAGAGGCTTCGTCGAGTTGGCTATTTGCGCGGCTGCACGGCCATTCCGGCTGAAGCCAATCGACGGCGGTAAACGATGAACGATTCTCTTGACGCGCTATTGGCGCGGCTGAATTCGGGCGATGAATTTGCGGTCAGGCAAATGTTCATCGCCTTCGAGCCTTACATGCGAATGGTCGTGCATCGCCACATCGCGGGCTCGCTGCGGGCCAAGTTCGATTCGGCCGACGTGGTGCAATCGGTGTGGGCCGATTTTGTGGCGGGTCTGCAACAAGCGAAATGGAATTTCGACAATGTGGACCAACTGCGGGCGTTTTTGTTCAAGATGACGCGGAATCGGTTTATCGACCGGTTGCGGAAGCACCGCGAATCACTGCGGCGCGAAGTGGCGCTGCCGCAGCAGAATATCGACGGCTTGCCGGTCGACCGCTGCCCGCGCGTCAGCGAGAATTTTTATGCCGACGAATTATGGCAGCAGATGGTGCAGGTTTGTCCGCCGGCGCATTACGAGTTGCTCAAGCTGAAGCGGCAAGGGGCGTCGATCGCGGAAATCGCACGGCAGACTAAACTTCACGAAGGGAGCGTGCGCCGCATTTTGTACGATATTGCCCGGCGCGTGGCTCGGCTGCGCCGGCAGCCGGCGGTGTAACGCGCTGGAGAAAACCTGCACGCAGAAACTGTTCCATCCCGGGGGCGGGGTTCAGAACTGGCGGCCAACATGAGTGTTTCTTCGCAATCGCTGCCGGAAACCAAAGATGCAAATCCTTCCGTGCCGTACGTCGTGGAGCGGCCGACCCAAGCATCGCACCCAGGTGGTTTGTTGGATGCGCGGCTGGCGGCGACGCTGGATGAAATGGCGGCCCAGTGGCACGCCGGACAAGCACGCACCGCCGAGCAGTGGCTGGCGGAGCGTCCGGAGTTGGCCGCCGACGCGGAGGCCGCGGTCCGGGTGGTGTACGAGGAATTTTGCCTGCGGGAAGAGCGCGGTGAGCGGGTGGAATCGGCCGAGTACTATCGGCGGTTCCCACAGTGGCAGGATGCCTTGGCGGTGGTGCTGGATTGCCATCAGTTATTGCGCGCGCCGAATGAAGCCACCCAATTTCCTACGGCCGGCCAGCAGTTAGGCGATTTATGCTTGTTGGAAGAGTTGGGGCGCGGAGCACTAGGGCGGGTGTTTTTGGCCACGCAACCGTCGCTGTCGGATCGGCTATTGGTGGTGAAAGTGACGGCGCGCAGCGGCCAGGAACATTTGTCGTTGGCCCGATTGCAGCACACGAACATTGTGCCCCTATATTTGGTGCACGATTTTCCGGCGGAGAATTTGCGCGCCCTGTGCATGCCGTATTTAGGCGGAGCCACATGGGCCAGCGTGCTGTCGAGCCTGGAGAAGCATGTGCTTGGTGGCCGCAGCGGCGGTCAAATAGTCGCGCATTTGGCCGAGCGGCAAGAGCGCACTTCGGCCTTTGCTGTCGCGGGCGGCCCGGCGATTGGGTTTTTGTCGCGCTCATCGTATATTGACGCCGTATGCTGGATCGGCGCTTGCTTGGCCGATGCGCTTTCTTACGCTCATCAGCGCGGGCTGGTACATTTGGACATTAAGCCTTCGAACGTGTTGCTGGCGGGTGATGGGCAGCCGATGTTGCTGGATTTTCACCTGGCGTGCGAAACGCAGCGATTGCAGAACAAAAACATCGACCGCTTGGGAGGCACGCCCGGATACATGTCGCCGGAGCAACGCGCGGCCACCGAGTGCGTGAAGCAAGGCGTGCCGATTGCACGGCCGCTTGACGCACGGTCCGATATTTATTCGCTGGGGGTATTGCTGTACGAATCGCTGGCGGGCCAACTTCCGCCGGAGAACCCAAATTTGTTGCGGCAAAAACTTCGCCACGCCAATCCGCAAATCAGCCGTGGACTGGAAGATATTGTGTGCAAATGCCTGGCGAGAACACCTGCGGGCCGGTATGACGACGCGGGGCAGTTGGCCGCCGATTTGCGTTGCCATTTGGCCAGCCTGCCGTTGCGCGGGGTAGGCAATCACAGCGTATTGGAACGGTGGCAAAAATGGCGTCGCCGCAAGCCGCTGGCGCTGCCCGTGCTGGCAATCAGCATGGGTGTGGTGATTGTGATTTGCGGAGTGGCGGCGCTGTACTATCGCGATCACATCCGCACCGCGGAAGCGGCCCTGCAACAATCGCAAGAAGAACTAGCCAATCGAGAATTTGGCCCGGCGATTCAACATTCGCAGGCTGCGTGGAATGCGCTGCAATGGTTCCCGGGGCACGCCGAGCTTAAAAGCCGGCTGAAGACGCAAATTGCCACGGCACAGCGAGCCCAAGTAGTGGCCGCGCTGCACGATTTAGTGGAACAATTGCGATTTTTAGACCAAGAACCTACCGCGGAATCGGCACTGAATCATTCGAAACTCGCCGAGATTGCCACCGGGTGTCGCGCGATTTGGCAAGCCCGGGAAATGTTGAAGTCGCCTGCGCGCGACTCAAGCGACGAAGGCGCAAACGACAAGTCGCCGGAACCACAGGGAGAAGAAAAGACGAAACAGGACGACAACCAGAAGCTTCCGGAAGCGCTGCGGCGCGATTTGCTCGATTTGGCCATTCTGTCGGCGCGGCTCGACATGCAGTTGGCTTCCCCGGCCGGTGCTGCCGAGGTACGGCAACAGGCCATTGAAAAACTGGCCGAAGCGCGGGCAGTGTGCGGCCCAAGTTTTTTGTTGGATTTGGAAGAGCGCGATTATCGGGCTGGCGGAAACAATGGGGATGAAAAAGTGTCGCTCGATTCCCTGCCTGTGGCCAACAATGCTTGGGAGCACGACGGCCTAGGGCGCTGGCTAATGCACCACGGGGCGCTGGACGAAGCGCGGCGGCAATTTGCCACGGCAATTGCCCGGCAGCCGGACGATTTTTGGGCCCATTTTCAGCAGATGCGGTGCGACTATCAACTGGGGCATGATGCAGACGCATTGTCGGCGGCCAACGTTTGCATTGCGCTGGCGCCGCAGCGGGCCGAGTGCTATTACAATCGGGCGTTGTGCCACCAGGCGTTAAACCACGCAGAAGAAGCCAAGGCCGATTTTAGCCGGGCCGTGGAGCTCGATCCGGATTGCACACCGGAAAAGATGGGCAAACTCCGGAAAAATATGGATGGAGCCGCGAAATAAAAACGGCTCTGTGCCGAGCTGTTTTGAACACGCTACACCGAACTGAAGTTCGCTCTAGCTGGGCAGCGTCCAATCGTGGCCGCCGTTGCCGAACAACTGATCGACCACGCTGTCGTTCAACACGGTGCTGCCTATTTCAAGAAACACCTCGCCGTTGGCGCCGCTGCCGCCGCCTGTGCCATTCAAATCGTTTTCGCGCACTGCGAGGCTGTCGGCGGAATTCCATTCGGCCATCAAGTAGTTCAGCGATTTTGCGTCGCCTTCAAAGGTCGAAGAACCGCCGATCATGATGTCGTCGTTTTTGCCGCCTTGCAAGGTATCGGTTCCAGCGCCGCCGATGAGAATATTGCGGCCCGCGCCGCCAACCAGCCAATCGTTGCCGGCGCCTCCGTCAAGTACGGCAGGCAAACGGATGTTGGGCGAAATCTGGATGTTGTCGTTCCCGGCTCCGCCGAACACGTAAATTGCGGACGCGGCAAATGACCCTTGCGATTGACGATTAATCATCACGCTGAGTTTATTTCCCGAGGCGGGCACCACCGAGATTTGGTCGTTGCCGGTTGTGCCGCCGACATACAAATCCATTTGGCTGGGATTGGCCGCATCGGGCTCCAACGCCACAGCAGAAATGACCACGCTTTGCGTCGCCGGGGTGCTGGCAACGTTCAGTTGGTTAGCTACGGTGACCGACAGCGAATCGGTCTGGCTGGCCGTGTACGTGTGCGTTACGGTTTGGGTTAGAGAATTTGGAACCGCGGCAATGCTTTGTGTTTGGCCGTCGCCCCAGTTGATGGAGTAACTGTATCCGGCCGCTTCGTTCACCGATGCGTTGGGGTCGGTCACGGTGAACGTGTAGGACAACACCTGGCCGCGCACGCCAATGCTTGGGCCGGAGATGCCCACGCTGGGCTTCAAGGTATTGTCGATTGAATTCACGGTCAGTGAAACAGCGTCCGATGTCGGGCTGGCCTGGAAATTAGCATCGCCGCCGTATACCGCCGTGATGCTGTGCACGTCCAGCGACAGCGTATTGGCCGGCACGGTATACGTGGCCTGGCCGCTGGAATTCACCGAGCCGGTGCCCAAGGTGTTGCTCCCGTCCATGAATGTCACGGTTCCCGTCGGTGAGCCCGCACCGGGAGAAACCACGGCCACCGTGGCCGTGAGCGTGACGCTTTGCGAAACCGCGATGGTCGACGCGGAAGGCTGCACGCTAATGGTGGTCGAGGCCTGCGTAACACTCAGTGTGCCCGGATCGAATTCGATGGTGTAGTTGGAATCTGTCGCGCCGTTTACCGTAATGGTGTAGTTGTTGACGGCGCTGGTTGCCGTGGCGGTGGTGGACAAAGTCGGCTGAGTTGTCAGGCTGGCTGAAGTGTCGCCATTGACGAACGTGCTGTAACTGACCGTGAAGGTCGGCAACGCCTGGCCAAAGACCTTCGTCTTATCATCAGCGGTGATGGTCAGCATGGCGGGCGAAACGTCCTGGCTGAAGGAGCCCTGCGACGTGTTGAATTGGGCATCAACGCCTGGATAGAAGGCCGTAATGGTGTGGGTCGTCGCCGTCAGGCTGGAAACCGAGATGCTGGCTTGGCCGCCGCTTAATGTTTGGGGCGCGCCGAAGTTGACGCCGTCGATTTGGAATTGCACCGTTCCCGTCGGCGTGTCGGCCGAACCGGTGCTCACGGTCGCCGTGAATTGAACGGTTTGGCCGTAAGTCGAGCCGGTATCGTGGTCGGACGTCACCTGCGTGGTCGTTGCCTCGCCGTCGGTAATGACGGTAGTCTTTGTAGCAGTCTGTGAGGTGGTTGCTGTGTTGTTAAACGAATTGGTGGCGGTGACGGTATACGTGATGGTGCCGTCGTCCAGTGCGCTAACGTCGATGCCGCTGACCGTCCACGTCCCGGAGCTCACGGTGGTGGTTTGGGGCGCGGTGCTGTGCGTGCCGTCGCTGGCCACGACAGAAATCGTCGCGCCTGTTGTGCCTGTGCCGCTGATGGCGGTGCTGGTATCGTTCGAAGTATTGATCGGATTCGTGACGGTCGTGATGGCCACCGACGGAACGGTGGTATTTTTGGTGGCAGTTTTGCTGGTAGTCGTCGTGTTGCTAGCGGCATCGGTGGCGGTGACGGTGTATGTAATGGTGCCATCGTTCAGCGCGCTGACGTTGATGCCGGTGATCGACCAGGAGCCGCCAACGGGGACCGGCGTCGTTTGAGCCGTCGTGCTGTGGGTGCCGTCGCTGGCCACGACCGAGATGGTATCTCCCGCAGTGCCTGTGCCGCTAATCGCCGTGCTTGTTTGGTTGGCGAGATTGATCGGGCTGGTCACCGTGGTGATGGAAACGCTGGGGGCCACGGTGTCTTTGGTCGTGGTCTTGGTGATGGTAGTCGTGCCGCTGGCGTTGGAGGCGGTGACCGTATAGGTTATCGTTCCATCGGACAGCGAGCTAACATTAATGCCGGTGACCGACCAGCTGCCGCCCATGGGGATTGTCGTGGTTGTGGCCGTCGTGCTGTGGGTGCCGTCGCTGGCCACCACCGAAATGCTTGCTCCAACGGTGCCAGTTCCGCTGATGGAAGTATTCGTGACATTGGTGGTGTTGATCGGACTGGTGACCGTGGTTACGGCCACCGCAGGGGCGGCGGTGCTCTTGATCGAAGTTTTGCTTGTGCTGCTAGTGTTGCCGTTGGTGTCGGTGGAGCTGGCGGTGAAGGTAATGGTGCCGTCGTTCAACCCGCTAACGTTAATCCCGCTAATCGACCAGGTGCCGCCGGAACCGACGGTCGTCGTTTTGGTCGTGGTGGTAGTCGTGCCGTCAGTGGCCACCAGCGAAATCGTTAAGCCCGACGCGCCGGTACCGCCGACAGTAACACTGGTCTGATTGGTGGTCGTAATGGAAGAGGGGACGGAAGTAATCGACACGCTGGGCCCCACGGTGTCTTTGATCGTAGTTTTCGTGGCCGACGCTGTATTGCCGACGGAATCGGTGGTGGTGGCCTTATACGTAATGGTGCCGTCGCTCAGCGCGCTGACGTTAATGCCGGTAATCGACCAGGAGCCGCCGGCGGGGACCGTCATGGTTTGAGCGGTGGTGGTGTGAGTGCCATCGGTGGCGACGACCGAGACGGTATTTCCCGCGGTGCCTGTGCCACTGGCTGAAGTATTGGTGACGTTGCCGGAATTGATTGGACTGGTGAGCGTGGTGAGGGCAACGCTGGGCAACGCCGTAGTTTTGGTGGCGGTTTGGGTGTCCGTGACGGTGGCGTGGGTCGAATCGGTGGCGGTGGCCGTGTAAGTAATGGCGCCGTCGCTCAGCGAGCTGACATTAATTCCGTTCACCGCCCACATGCCCCCCGTGCCCACAGTGGTCGTTTTTGCGGAAGTGGTGTGGGTGCCATCTGTGGCAGTGACCGAAACCGTGGTTCCGGTCACGCCGTTGCCCACGGCCGAGGTGCTGGTGTCATTGGAGTTATTAATGGGGTCCGTGACCGAGGTGATGCCCACGGTTAATACCGTGGTGGTGTTGTTGACGGTCAGGGTGAAAGGCAGGGCATCTTGCACGGTGAACGTGCCACCGCTGCCATTGGGCAGGACGTCGACCACATGTGCCACAAGATTGATGGTGCCTGTGAACCCCGAAGTGGGCGTCAAGATAAGGGCGCCCGATGAGCCCGACCCGGACACGGTCACATTGCTGGGCGCGCCGGTGAACGTGGTATTGCCCGTCACGCTGTAGGTAATGGTGCCGGTGCTATAGCCGGCGCCAAATAGGGCGCTCAATTGTAGATTCGCCGGGGTGTTGAGATTCGTCGTGAGATTCGACACCGGTTTGAGAATGACCGGTTGAGCGGTGGTGTTGGTTGGCGGCGCGGCGCTCACGGTGAATGTTTGCGTGGCGTGCGTCCCATCCGAACCTGTGGCGGTGATGGTGATGGCTGCCGAGCCGGTAAAGTTGCTGGGTTCGGCAATTTGCACAACGCTATGCTGGGTATCGTTGGTATTGATGGTGGCCGAATCGATGGTCACATCATTTTTCGCGTAATCAATGCCGCCGGAGCTAGTAGTGGCGGTATTCTCGATGTCGTTGTAAATGTCTTGGCCCGTTAGAAGTTGCCCGAAGACGGTATAACCAAAATTGAGCGACGATTGGGGTTCGTTGGCCAATGGAATATTCGGCGCAGTGATAAAAAACTCGCCGGACGCGGTATCGGGTGATCCGGTGTTGGCCATCGCCAGCATGCCGGGGCTGTTGAAGAGTGCGGCTACATTGATTTCGCCAGCGATATCGGACGGCTCCGTTTTTCCAGAAGTCATTTCCACACCGCCCTGGATCAACTGAAACCCAGTCCCGGTTTCGGCGCGGTAGAAATTGGCCCCGGTGTACAAGCCTGAATTGACGTAGTTGATGATGGCCTGCACGGTGTTCGGCGCGATGTTTTCGAACAATTGGAACGTCATCGTTCCGCTAAAGGATGTGTTGTTAGTGCCTGTCACGCCATGCACGGTGATCGACAGCGTGGGATTGCCGGTCAACACCGTTGCTGTAACGTTGGCATTGTTGCTGCTGGCGGTATACGTGATGGTTTGGCCCGTGTCGGTTCCCACCAGCGGCACGTACAGATCTTTGCCGGAGGGAACATCGTACACGCCGCCTGAATCGGGTCCGGTGATGGCCGGCAGCGTAACGCTGAGCATGCTGCGGTCTTCCAGCGGCTCCAAGAGCAACCGGCGCTGGCTGCGCTGCAATGAATTTTGCCTGGATAACCAACGACGCTTTGCCGGAGAACGACGAACCGAACCGCGACGCCAAACCTTCATCGTGGGTGCCTCTTCCGTGGTGTGTAGGACTGCGTGTCGACTGTAATGCGTGGCAAATGGTGGACCGCAGGCCGCATGTTGAAAATGGCCTAGGGCCGTCTCGCGTCAAACGCCAATCGGATTGACCCGAATTGTTCCGGGCGTTTGAGAGATAGATTCCTCTATGGTAATCGCGGAACGGCGGCCGATCAATTATTTTTTCCTCCCACTATCGGGCGTGTCGCAGGCAAAAAAGTGGTCGAAAAGCGACCTGTTGAGAGCGTTATGTTGACAAAATCGAACATTTTTAACCCGATTCAAACAAAAGCCCTTGCCAGAAAGAGGAACGGTGCTAACGGCGGATCGAAATGGCGGGTCCCACCCAAACTACGGTGCGTTTCCACCAATCGCCGGTCCGCTCTCGCTCGGCGGCGTCGGTAAAGCGGTATTGGCACAAGGTAATACGGATGAAGTTCGGCGGCGTGTCGGGAAACGGATTCGTTTCCAGCAGACCCAGCACCGTGGGCTCGCCTTTGAACAACCGCATAATAAGCGACTGAAACCAGGGGCTCATGTTTCGCGGATCAATGG
>DATJYL010000140.1 GCA_035499655.1 Pirellulales bacterium | reverse complement strand
CGTTCCGGTACCGAGCGTAACCAATCCGCTAATGGTTTCGTTGGCGACAACCGGCGAATTCATGGTGATCGTCCCGCCATCCTGGATATTAAGAGTTTGACTTCCAGAAGTGCCAATGAAGAAAGGCGCCGCAGACGACGTGTCGAAGAAGATGTTTGCGATCGAGACGCCCGCACCGAGGTCGATCGTGGTGAAGCCGCCCCCCGCATTGTCAAATGTTGCCGTTTCACCGCCGAAGGTTCCCGGAACCGTCGTGACCCCACCCCAATTGGCAACATCGGACCACAACCCGTCGGTTAAAGTAGCACCGTTTCCGTCCCATGTGGCACTGTCAGCAAGGGCGATGGCAGGCAGGAACACAATGGTGAATGCAACTAACTTGCATGCGGCGCGGATAATCATAAGATGCTCCTTAAGGATCAATCGCAAAACAACCCCCGATCAAACACCCTGCCGAATCACTCAGAGTTCATTGTTCGGGCTTCACTCCGGAATAGAACCAACTGCCCGACCGGACTAGGTATTGCAGCGCTCCGCTCCCCCTTATTTGAACCGAATTTGAAATGCCTCGGCTGGCGCGCGGTATTTACCCCAAATCAATTTAATTCCAGCACGACGCACTAAATCGCTGATCGCTTCCTATCGACCCAGTGACTAATTCTCAAATTGTGCGCAATGACCGAGAAGTATTGCCGGATGTGAACACTCCCAACCCTGCAGCTTAGTTTCGGTTTGTCGACGACAAAATAGCCAAACTCAAACACAGGCATAGCCATTCTTTTCATCCTTCGATTTCTCGATGACTAAGGTGCACCGTTATCATTGGATTTGGTCAGCAGCCTTCACTCTTTTGAATATCTATGCAGTTTGCGTTGAAATTTTACTGGCGAAATTCCAATGCAGCGCTTAAAGGCACGTGAGAATTGGAACTGGTCAGCAAATCCAAGTTGACGAGCGGCTTGCTTAATCAGAAACTGTGGATCGCTAAGCAACCCGGCTGCAAACTGCATTCGACGACGCAGTAAATAGTTATAAGGTGTGACGTAATTGAATCGTTTGAAAAGTCGGCAGATATATGTCACTGAAAGCTGGTTGTATGCGGCCACTTGTTCAACGCTCTTAAATTTCAAAAAGTCCCGATCGATCAACTTTTGAATTTCCTGGTAAGTGGCAAATGCCCGGACATCGTTTCTGTCGGCCAAGGCTGGTTGTTCAGCAATTTTATAGGCCAACGCCGGCAACAACGATGCACACAAGGTCGGACTATATCGGGTTTGAGCAAGGCCATTTGCAATCATCAACTCGAACAATTCGCGTATCTGATGAATCGCACTAGTTTGCCTAACACCTCTCGAAACCAAATCGGCCCACCGAAAAATTTTCCGAGCACCTTGTCCAGCAAACACGATGTAGTATTTTTCGAGGAACTCGCCCGAGTTAACAGATATTTTTAAAGACGAGCCTGGCATATATCCAAACACGGATCCGGGAATTAATGCGTGCTCTTTGTCGTCAAATACCACCCACCCTGTTCCCGCCGCAACAAATTCAATTGCATAACGTGGAAACTTTTTAATCTCAATCGCCTGCCCGCTCCGGACACGTTCCCACCCGCCACAAATAACTCTGACTTCAATGCTCGAATTTCGTGTTAGCTCAAAGCAAAACCGTCTTGCATCACGAACTAGCTGCTGAGGAACGGTTTCCATTAGTTCTGCGGCAGCAATGGTCCCGCAGTTGCCGATATCTGACGTCCGAAACTTTTTCGACATTTCCCCTTTTTAGTGATAAGAACTGCCTGCCTGACGCCTAAATCCCACTTTGCAAGTGATGTGACTGACACACCGAAAAACTCTAGCCCTTCCCCCAACGGCTGAAACCGGCCGTAGATCAGAAGATTGCCCCTTACCATCTATTACGGGATGAGTGGCACAAACCTAACGGCGTTCGACGGAAATTTTTGAGATTAGATGGCATCTGCTGTGGTCAGGATTTTGCAGGCCTGTGAGGGACGATGGCATCACAAGGTCGGATTCAAAATCAGAAACCACCGAAGAAAATGTTTGCGGCTCAACCAATCGATGGGTAAAATCAAGCTTCTGTGTCAGTCTTGAATCGAAACCATCTGGGTTGAGGCAGTGCTATTTCGTGAAAGGGCTCGCAGTGGCCTATTCCTCAAATTCAATCACGCGCATCACATTGCTTAGTCGGCTAAAATCGGTTCCAGATGATCCGTCCGCCTGGGCCGAATTTGTGCATCGCTATGGCCGAAAAATTATCGCTTGGTGCCGGTCCTGGGGACTCCAAGAAGCTGACGCCCAAGATGTAACGCAAAATGTTTTTCTTAATCTAACGACTAGCCTTCGAGATTTTCGCTACGATTCAAGAGGCTGTTTCCGCGCTTGGTTAAAAACAATCACTCACCACGCATGGCGAGACTACCTTGAGAAGCGTAACAAGCTTGTCACGCCAAGCGAATGCGATTTGGTGCACGATCAGCTTTCAGCCTTCGAAGCTCGCGACGATCTTTCCACGAGGCTCACTGAGCTGGTTGAGCAAGAACTTTTCCGAGAAGCTGCTGCCCGGGTTCGTCTTCGTGTCGAACCACGCACTTGGGATGCTTTCCGCCTACTAGCGATTGATGGCCAGTCAGGCGCACAAACGGCTAGACAACTCGGCATGAAAGTAGCAACTGTCTTCGTCGCCCGGAGCAAAGTACAAAGGATGCTTTGCGAAGAGGTAAAACGTCTGGGAGATGAGTAATCGCTCGTTTCTGCGTAAATAAAAATCGCGATGATAACTTGTCCCACAACAGATTCACTTGAAAAGTTCCTCAGGCATGGTCTCGATGATGCCGAATATAAATTTTTCGAATCCCACATCGAAAGCTGCTCCAGTTGCCAGGAAACGCTTCAGCGAATATCGATCAGTATTCCGGCCAAAATTCATCCACAGCTTTTGAATGCTCTGTCCGAAACGGACCTGACTAATTCATCGGTTGCCGAAGCGTTTTTTTTTGCTCGGCTTACCGAAGAGGTGCTAGCGCGTCAATTGCCGGATCTTACTCCGCCGATGGAAGACTTTGCTGAAATTTGTTCCGCTCCAGAACTAGCTGGCTACGAAATTCTGGGAGAATTAGGGCGTGGTGCGTCGGGAGTAGTATTCCGAGCTCGCCACCTGGAATTAAATCGGTTAGTGGCTTTAAAAGTCCTGTCGTCAGCATCGCATCTATCTAGCGAGGCCCAACAACGGTTTCGACTCGAGGCGCAGGCCATCGCCCGCTTACGACATCCAAATATCGTGCAAGTTTACGATTATGGAAAAAAAGGTAACTATCCTTATCTTGCGCTGGAATTAATTGAAGGGGACAATCTGGCACGGTGGCTGGCCGGGGTTCCTCGGCCAGCAGCAGAATCGGCTCGCCTAGTCGAGGTTCTTGCCAAGGCAATTAGTTATGCCCACTGTCGTGGTGTGATCCACCGCGATCTAAAACCCTCCAACGTTTTGCTCGAAACGAAATGCGCAAAATCTATCCGTCCTTCGATCGAACGCCCTTCTGAAACAGTATGGTCCGACTGCGACCTAAAAATCACTGACTTTGGACTGGCAAAGATTGGTTCCGATTTTAACGAAACGGCGAGTCAACTAACTCAATCAGGAATGGTCTTGGGTACACCCTCATACATTGCACCAGAGCAAGTGTGCGGGCACACAAACGAGGTTGGTCCCGCCGCGGACGTGTATTCGCTGGGCGCCATCTTATACGAAATGCTAACGGGTCGCCCGCCATTTCATGGCGCTACGCCGATGGAAACACTGTTGCAAGCGGCCCACCAGGAACCTGTTCCGTTGCTCCGGTTGGCGCCGCAAGTACCACGCGATTTGCAGACCATCTGCCTGAAGTGTCTGGAAAAAAATATTGCCAAGCGGTATGCCACGGCATCAGATCTAGCCGCTGATTTGGAACGGTTTCGCAAACACGAGCCAATCGTGGCTCGTCCCTTGGGCCGTGGTCGTCGACTTTGGCGTTGGGCCCGTCGGCACCCTGTGCAAGCAATGGCAATATCAACAATTGTTTTGTTGTTCTTTGCGATTGCTAGCGGAGCGATTTGGCTAAGCTACAAGAACGCGACAAAATTGCGACTCACGGAAGACAATTTGCATGAGGTCGCTCAACTGCAGTCAGAAGGCAATTGGTCGGACGCCAATGCTGTGCTTGCTCAAGTGAAAGAACGGTTGGGAGCCGGCCCACCTCTTGAGCTCCGCGATCGCATCAAGCAGTTAGACCAAAATGCTCGTAATCATGATTTGTTGAGGCGTTTTGATGATATTCGCTTGGAACGCGCAAACGTAGAAAAAGTGCCATTTAACAATTTCCAAGCCGATCAAGATTATGCAATTGCATTTCGAGACGCAGGCATTATCGATACGAACAAGGATCCTGCAGCTATTGCGATGAGAATCGCCGCGTCGTCGATCCGCGCGCCGCTGCTTGCTGCAATGGACGATTGGGCTGTCTGCACGAATGATACAAAACGACGGACGCTTTTAATGGACGTCGCTCGGCGGGCCGATCCAGATGTATGGCGCGACTGTGTCCGCGATCCGGTTACGTGGGAGGATACCGACAGGCTAGTGCAACTGGCTAAAACCGCACCTGTCAAAGAGGAATCGGTCCAATTACTCGTCGCCGTAGGTGATCGATTGCAGACCAAGAGACGCGACTCAATTGAATTCCTTAACCGAGTGCAACAAACCTATCCCGCCGATTTTTGGGCCAACTATTTCTTGGGAATTGCGCTGACAAAAAAGAAATCACCCGACGCTGCAGGCTATTTCCGCGCGGCTTTAGCCCTTCGTCCTAGTTCGGCAGCTGTCTACGAGGGTTTAGGGAATGCCTTGCGAGCTGTAGGACAAGTTGATGAAGCGATCAAACAGTATTGGCGAGCAATACAAATCAATCCCAGTTATAGCGGGAGCTACGTTAGTTTGGGGAGTGCGTTGAAGACGCAGGGAATGGTTCGTGAAGCAATTGAACAATATCGTGAGGCAGTGAAAATCGACCCGAATAACGCGTGGGGACACTATGTTCTCGGCAATGCCCTCAGGGAATATTGCCGACTTGACGAAGCCATTGAGCAGTATAATCAGGCAATTGCCCTGAATCCGCAGTTAACTCAACCGCATTACGATTTGGGAACCGCTCTGACCTACGCCGGCAAGTTTCCGGAGGCAATCGAGGAATGTGAAATAGCACTTCGCATGCATCCGAAGAGTGGCATTGCCCATTACAACATTGGGATTATTTTGCAAATCCAAGGACGTTTGAGCGATTCGGTGGAACAGTTTCAAACCGCCGTTCAACTCAGCCCCAAATTAGAGAGGGCCTACGAAGCACTAGGGCAATCATTAATGGCCCTGGGCAATTTCAACGACGCTGAAGTCGCAATTCACCACGCTCTTGCATTGCTGCCTGAAGGGCATCCCCTGCACAGCTTTGTTAAGCTTCAACTTGATCAATGCCAACGTCTTTTTGATTTGGAAAAACACCTCCCTGCTGGGGTCGCGAATAATGCTAATGCCTTTGACGAAGACACCGACCGATTGCTGGCCGAATTGTACTTCATTAAACAACAATATGACTCATCAACACGTCTGTATAGCGCATGCTTCGAAACTTCATTACAACCAAAAGACGAATTATATCGTAGTTGCGGCTTTGAGGCGGCATGTGCTGCGGCGCGAACTGCAAACTGTATTCATAACGATGGCGACCTATCAGTCGATGCGGAACGACTACTTAATATTCAACAAGCACGCAAATGGTTGCGGATGACTTTGGACGCCTGGGCTTCGACGCTAGGCAGTTGCCAATCGAATTGCACACTACTACATAAACTTTATTCATGGCAAGCCAGCCCTGATCTGTCGGGACTGCGAGATTTCAACTCAATCGAAAGGTTGTCACCGGAAGAAGCACGCGAGTGCCGAGAGCTATGGGATGATTGGGCCGATGTGTTGAGGCGGGCAGAGAATTTAAATTAACGACACCCGATATTTCCATTTCTTTCAAGCGACTGTTTCTTTTTTTCCTGTGTGCGTTTGTCCTTGCTCCATGAGGAAAGCATCTTTTAGTAGAGAACTCTAACAATACCGTAGGGGCGGTTGCTAATGCCGTTGAGATAGGCGACAAGCTGAATAATGTGCGGGAACCAGCCCATTGTCGGAGAGGGGGGGAAATGGAAAAGCGCGTGTTGCGCGCGGCGACATTTTGCGTGGCTGCCATCTGCTGGCTAAACACGAACTGCGCACAAGCACAATTGAGGGCCTTTGGCGATGCAGAAGGTTTTGGCTCACTATCCACCGGCGGCCGCGCCGGCAGCCTGTACGTGGTGACCAATCTCAACGATTCCGGCGCTGGCTCTTTTCGCGACGCAGTGAGTCAATCCAACCGCATTGTGGTATTTGCCGTGGGCGGATATGTCAATTTGCTGTCAGCCGTCAGCGTGAAAAGCAACATCACCATTCTGGGCCAAACCGCGCCCGGCCAAGGCATTGGCTTCATGGGACACGAGGTTTCATTTTCAACTTCCAGTAACGATATTGTCGAATTCATTCGCGCCCGAGAGGGCAGCGCCGACTCTTCCGCCAAGGCCAGCATTAACTTGGGCGATACCACCAACATGATTCTGGATCACGTGGATGCGGAATACTCGCAGTACGACAACATCGACGCCGTGGGCACCAATGGCGTCAATAACGTCACCATTCAAAACTCGCTGTTGGCCGATCCCATTAAAGCACAGCAGTTCAACATGCATACCGAGGGGAATAACGTCACTTATGTGAACAACTTGTGGGTCAACGCCCACAACCGCAATCCGCTGGCGAAATCGAACAGTCAATACATCAACAACGTGGTTTATAATTACCAAGCTGGCTACACCACGGGTAACTCTGCGGGCGTTTACAGCTACGACATCCTGAACAATTATTTTATCGCCGGGCCAAGCACTACCAGCGCCGGAGATGCCTGGTACCAGTTGGACTCCAATCAAAGCGCTTATGCTTCTGGTAATTTGCTCGACTCGAACAAAGACGGAGTCCTCAATGGTTCGGCGACTACGCCCAGCGGGGTAAATTTGCTGTCTGCTCCCTGGTCGTCCACCACAACCAGTTTGCCGCTATTAAGCGCATCGGCGGCTTACACGTTCGACGTGGCCCACGCCGGCGATTCGCTGCAGCGCGACACAGTAGATACGCAAGTCATTAGTCAGGTGCAATCACTGGGCACGCAGGGTTCTATTTACAACACGGAAAATGACACCGGCCTGTCGAATAACGGCTTTGGCACCATCACGGGTGGCACACCACCTACTAGCAGCGCCAACGACGGCATTCCCGACACCTGGGCCGCGGCGCATGGTTTGAGCACGACCGATCCGTCGGGCGCACTCAAACTTAATCCGCTGGGCTACACCATGATCGAGCAATACGCCAACGAGCTAGGCGATGAATACGCCAGCCAAACGTGGTCCAACGCTAGCGGCACGTGGTCCAGCGGCACGTGGTCCTCGGCCGTGCCAGGAGTTTTTGACCATGCGCTGATCCGCGGCAACGGATCAACCAATGGCACGGTTACAATTTCGTCGGGCACCGCCACAGCCATGACACTTTCCATCGGTGGCAACGGTCCCACCACCGCCGGCGGCGAACAAGTCACCGTCTCCACCGGCGGAACGCTGAGCGTTTATGACACCATTACCGTGGGCGATCAAAATAATGCCACGCTGAACATTAGCGGCGGCACCGTGCAAGCCTACAACATCATTTTGGGAGATACGGTTTATTCGCCGTCGGCCACCAACTATACCGGCACCATCAATTTCACCAGCGGCACGCTGATGGTTTCGCAAATTGCTTTGGGGGCTGGCACGCCGAGCAACTGGACCAGCGGCGGCACGATGAATTGGAGCGGCGGCACGCTACGGGCGGCCGCCCAGTTGGCGATCAACGTGCCCATTTCGATGTCCGGGAGCGCCGGAACGATCGACACCAACGGGTTCAACGGGACGATTTCCGGCGCGATCTCCGGCAACACAGCCATTACAAAAATCGGCTCCGGCATCCTCGCGCTGACGGCATCGAACAATTACTCCGGAGGAACAATTCTAACCGCCGGTGAACTGGGAATCTCCAGCGACGCCAACATCGACGGCTCGGGCAGCTCCATCACTTTTAACGGCGGCCTGCTGCAAATTAACGGCACATCGCTAGTCACGTTGAATTCGCACGTCGTCAACTGGTCGACCTTCAACGGCGGATTTGACATCGCCAACAGCGCCAATACGTTCACGGTCAGCCAGAATATCGGTGGCAACGGCTCGTTCACAAAAGCCGGGGCGGGAACGTTGGTACTTAGCGGAATGAATAGCTACAGCGGCGGGACGATTCTCACCGGCGGCGTTTTGTCGGTGTCAGACGATTCCAATTTGGGCGCGGTCGGCAGTCCCATCACGTTTGCCGGCGGAACTTTACGCATCACCGGTATCACGTTCACGAATCTCAATGACCACGCGCCGACATTTTCCGCCAGCACCTCCACCATTGATGTCAACACTGCCGCCAACGTCTTCACCATTTCTCAGGCCATCGGCGGGTCCGGCGGCATTACCAAAGCCGGCGCCGGCGTGCTGGTGTTGAGCGGAACGAACAGCTTCACTGGCGATACCAACATTTCGGCCGGTACCCTGCGTTTAGGCAACGCGCTGGCCTTGCGAAAAAGCACGGTGAATTTGACCACCACCGGCATTGTGCTCGATCTGAACGGTTTCAACGCCACGTTTGGCGGACTGTCCGGCTCCCAAGGCCTGGATTTGAAAGGCACAACCCTGTCGGTCGGCGCCAACACAGAGTCTTATTCGGGTGTCATTAGCAGTTCCATCGGCACCGGCTCGATCATTAAAAACGGCAGCGGTACGTGGTCGGTTACCAGCGCCAACACGTACACTGGTTCCACGACCCTGTCCGCCGGAATTCTGAACATCGTAACCATCGGCAATGGTGGCGTTGCCGGACCGCTGGGCCAATCCACGAATGCGGCGGCGAATCTGGTCTTCGACGGCGGCACGCTACAATTCACCGGCACAGCAGGCGTCAGCACCGATCGTCTGTTTACCATGACTCCCAATGGCGGCACCATTGATGGCTCCGGCAGCAGCGGCGATGGTTTGGGCTTTACCAATACCGGGGCCATTGCCTTCACTGGGACTGGTAATCGCGCGCTGAATTTAATCGGCAGCGAAACCCATAACGCCTTTTCACCAGCGCTGGGCGATCCCGACGCTTCGAGCAAAACCTCCGTCATTGCGAACGGCACGGGACGCTGGCTATGGGAAAGCAAACTCTCGACCTATTCCGGCAATACGACTGTTCAGGCCGGCACCTTGCGCTTGTATCAGGGCGGCTTTTTGCCGTCCGGCCCGGGAAAGGGAAATGTGCTGGTCAGCACCGGCGCGACCCTCGTCGCCGACACGACGACGGGAATTAACGCCCTGGATAACGGTTCGTCGGGGGGCGGCACCGTCACTGTCAGTGCCGGCACTTTCACCTTCGGCAATGGTGATGCCTCCGGCAGTTTCGCCGGGGCCATTGGCGGGGCCGGCGGAATTGCCAAGACCGGTGCCGGCACCGAGGTGCTTTCTGGAACCGATACGTATTCCAGTTCCACGACCATCAGCGGCGGCGTTTTGCAATTCAACACCGCCGCCAGCATCGGCGGCTCCGGCGCCAGTGTGACCGTTAGCTCCGGTGCCACCGATGCCGCCGGATACGCCATCGATCAAACTTTCCTCGGACGAATCACCGGCACTTCCACAGGCGTCGTCGCCTTAGCCGCCTCCAGTTCGAACAATTTAAATCTGAGCGCCAACGGCGGTGCTAATCTGCCCTATATCAGCATCGGGGCCATCGGATCGGTAACTTACAGCGGAGTGCTTACGCCGGCTAACAGCGCGTACTCTTTCGGTGGCGGCGGCGGAACGCTAACCGTCAGCGGCATTAATGCCCTGAGCGGAAATTCCACAGTTACGGTTGGTCTTGGCAGTGCCGCAGCTGTTAATGCGTTGAACCTGAACGTCACCGCCTCGCAAAGCTACACCGGGGCCACGACTATCAAAACCGGGGGCGAAATCAGCGGCGTGGTGGCCAATGGCGGAACCAACAGCGGCATCGGTTCCTCGTCCAACGTCGCCAGCAATTTAATTCTCGACGGCGGCACGCTGGCCGGCACGGGTTCGACCAATCGGCTGTTCACACTCACCGCCAATGGTGGCACGCTCGACAATTCCGGCGGATTGAGCTTCACCAACACCGGCGCGCTGGCGACTGCGGCCAGCTCCAGTCCGACCCTAACCTTGACGGGTTCCAGCACCGCGCACAACACGCTCAGTCTGGCCGTGGCCGATCCATCGGGCGGCACGCTTTCGGTTGTGAAATCCGGTACGGGAAAATGGACCTTCGCCAGCGGCGTTAAAACTTACAGCGGCGACACCCACGTCACTGCGGGCACTTTGGAAACGCTCTCCAGCGGCGCGCTTTCGCCCAACAGCAACATGGTGCTGGATGCCGGGACCACACTCGATTTCCATGATGAACCGAGCGAATCGATTAACGCCCTCGCCGGCGCCGGCGCCGTGGTGAACAGTTTCTCCGGCTCGCATACCGACACGCTGACCATCGGCTCCAACAACGGCGGCGGCAGGTTTACCGGCACGATCACCAGCGCCGGCACGTTCAATCTCATCAAAAATGGCGCCGGCACGGAAATCTTGTCCGGCGCAAACGCCTTCACCGGCACCACGACCATCAATCATGGAACGTTGCAGTTGGGAGCCAGCAACACGTTTCCCACGACTGCGAATCTAACACTTGCTGGTGGGACCTTAACCACCGGTGGATTCAGCGACAATTTTGGCGCCGGCAAGCTACAAGTAACCGCCAATTCGCACATCGACTTGGGGTCAGGCACAAGCGTCCTGCACTTTGCCGCCAGCAATGCCATACCCTGGAGCGGGGCCCTCACCATTGATGATTGGAGCGGCTCGCTTTCCGGCGGCGGGCCCGATCAAATCTTTGTCGGCTCCGACGCCACCGGTTTATCGGCCTATCAATTGGCCAACATTGTGTTCACGGGTTCCGGCATGCCCGATGCGGTCCAACTCGCCACCGGCGAGGTCGTGCCCGGCCGAACGCTTATCCCCGGGGATCTTACCGGCGATAATGCCCTTGATGCTCCCGATGTGCTGGCGATGATGACGGCGCTTGCGGATCCTGCCGCTTACGAATCGACCCACGATCTGACCGCCACCGATTTGGTTACGCTGGGCGACATCAATCAAGACGGGTATTTTAACAATGCCGACATCCAAGCGTTGATTAGCGACCTTCGCAGCGGAGGTGGATCAAATGCGACGGTCCCCGAGCCCGCTGCGTCTTTCCTGGCGATCATTTCCACCGCTGGCGGCTTGCTTTTTTACCGTGCAGTTTTCCGCACCGGAAACCCCAGCCGCTTGATTGTGCCTGCGTCCGAAACCGAGCTGACAAATTATTTCATCAACTGACCGGTTTGTTGGCACATGCTGAGCGTCTCGAAAACTCATCTAGGTTCTCGGTCTGGTACTCGGTTGCCGTTCCACCCAAAGAAATGCGTCGGCAAACCAACGAATTTGCGACCGTCGGGCAGCCTATTTGTCTTCTGCGCGGTCAACTTCAAAGCGAATCCGGAGGAACTCCGGGCACACTTGCACGACGTAATCGTGCAATTAGCCAGTCAACCTCGGGACTTTAAGTCTGCCGAAGAGTTTCTTGCGCAACTGCTGCCAGACGCTTGGCTTGCTGATCATCTTGAGGCTCTCCGTTCCCTAGCCCGATAACACATTGGTACTTTTGTTGACACGGCACCGCTTACTTTACCCAGTTGGAGAGTTGGGGCAGCCGTAACGCCAAACGATGAGGCCCATTCGCACTAGATTCCGACCGATCCTGTGCTTCGTCGCGGTTCAGGCTCCGCCAATTTCTGAATAGTCAATAAAAAGTGCTTGCTTTGGTCATATTACCCGCCCATAATGGGGGGGGGGGGAAATTGAAATCACTGCCGTCATGCGGCAAGGACTAAGGAATTCATGTCGAGGCAAGATTGCAATCTTTCGACCCAACTCGCTAGCGTCTTTTGTTCAAGGAGTCGCTAATCACATGAAAAGCCATAGCCTGCTGGCGCTCCTATCGGTTGGCGTTGGAGCAATCTTCACTGTCGCTCCCATGAGCGCCCGCGCCGACGAAGCCTTCTTTGTGTCGAATACCAACAACACGATTGAGCAATTCACGCCAACTGGCGTCGGTTCCCAGTTTACAAACTCCGGCTTGCACTCTCCGGAAGGATTGGCAATTGATAGCGCTGGCAACGTCTATGCCGCGAATTCCGCCAACACGGCGATCGAAAAATACACACCCGCCGGTGGAACAGGAACGGTTTTCTCCAGTTTCGGCACTTCTAATAAGGCCGGCTTGGCTTTCGATAGCATGGGCGACCTTTTCGCTGCTGGATTCGGCAATAATACGATTGAGGAGTACTCTCCCGCTGGCACGCCGTCTGTGTTCGCCAGCGACCCCGGCGACCATTCTGTTGTGTACCAACCACAGGGAATTGCCTTCGACAGCCTGGGCAATCTCTATGTGGCCAATCTTAACTTCATTGAGAAATTCACTCCTGCCGGCTCCCCGTCGCGATTTGCCACCCCAGGCCATGCTCTGGGCGGTCTGGCCATTGACAGCGACAACAACGTCTTCGTGTCGTATTTCAACGATAACAAAATCGAGGAGTTCAATTCCCTGGGCAACGATGAAGGGGCATTTGCGGACCCGAACGACAGCTCCATTTTGGCGATCCCGCTAGGCCTGGCCTTTGACAGCGACGGGAACCTTTACGCCGCAAACATCACCAACTTTATCGAGGAGTTCGCGCCGGATGGAACTCCCTCGCGATTCGCAACAGATCCCGGCGACGGTACTGTCATGCATGATCCGCAATATATTGCGATCGGCGTCGTTCCAGAGCCCTCCTCCTTGGCATTGCTGTGTGTTGGCACGGGAATACTCTTGGTCGCAACGCGCCGGCGAAACCATCAAATCAGTCCCGACGGGCATCTCGCTCCTTGGTGTGTCTAGGTACAGCAAAGTGTAACCGTAGCAAATAAGCGAAAGAGTCTTTGCACCTTTCGACCGCATTACGCATCCGTTTTCTTGGACTCCGAGAAACTCACCCCTTTGTTGGCACATTCTTGGCGTCTCGAAAACTCATCTCCGTGCTCAGCCTGACAGTCGACGGCCGTTCGGGTCCAAGAAACGCCCCATCAACCCAACCCTTTTTCGAGTCGCAGTCGCGCGCTGAGTGTATTTGCGATGGAGCATTTGGCTTGCTTCAGCGCGCCTGTTCCGCGCGGCTGTGCGCACAACTGACTTCGTCCGAACTGCAAGGACTGGTCGAATCTCCGGGGGATTCGCAAGTCACTCTAGCCTAGTTGTAAGTAGTGAAGTAATGTCCTACTGCTGCGATTGCGTTGCTAGCCTCTCAGCCCACTTGGTGTTTGTCCCACGATAGGAAGTTCCCATGCCTGAATGACCATACTTTTTTTAATCGTCAAAGCTTGCCCAGTCGATAGAAGGGCAGAGATATTGACAATCGTTGCACCTTGCAGTGCTAGCCTCAGGACTCGCAGATGGCATCGATTTTAGACCGGCCCTCTTCCTTTGTGTTGCAATCTCCGCCTCGGGAGACGCTCGTCGATTCATTAGAATTGGCATCCATGCCCCCTGCGCGCGGGCCGCTTAACTTGATTCTGATGGCCAAGCGCCGAAGGGCACATTCGCAAGATTTTCCCGCAATTGCACAGAAGATTCGCGAACTGGCGCCGGATATCAAGCCGATCATCCTGACCGATCGCTATTACGACTATTTGTGGCCCGCACCGTGGCTGAGACCCGCGCTGACAGTGGCACCGGCGCAATTGCAGCGTTACCATCCGCTGCGTGGCTACCTGTGTCAGAACCGTCTGTTCAAAAAGAGCACAGAATATGCGTTGATGGAGCAGTTCGGAGTGCCCGTTCCGCGCTGGGCACTGGTGACTGAAAACCAATCACCCGATCTGACCGGCTTCGGACCGTACGTGGTCGTGAAGCCTGACTTAGGGTGCCGCGGGGCCGAGGTTAAGATCAAACGTCAGGGGCGAGTGCGGTGGAAACCGCCGGCGAATAAGATGGCGGTTCGCAGGGGCAATCTAGACCTAATTGCGCAGGAATTCATTTATACGGGCTCTTGGCCAGTCAGCTATCGCGTGACCACCCTGTTTGGTCGAGTGTTGTTTTCTTGGAAGGTTGAAGCTGCACGCACCCGGCGCCCGTTGTCGAGCCCCGTTGGTTTTAATGTGGGTGACGCAAACGGCGGCGGGATGGCGATCACTTCGAGCGGTCCGGGCTGCCGGTTCGAACTTTGTTACGACGAGGACGTTTTGAAATTAGGACAGCGCGCGCACGCCGCATTTCCCAACCATCCGCTGCTGGGCTTTGACATTATTCGCGAGTCGCCGAGCGCCAAGCTGTATGTCATCGAGGCAAATTCCGGCGGCGATGTTTGGCATTTTTCCTCGGCGACAGGACTGAGCATTCAACGCGACAACAACCTAGATTTTGCCGCTCAGTTCGACGGTCTGCGCCGCGCGGCGTTGACGCTTATTGCGGAAACGCGACGGCGTGCTCAATAGCATCTAATTGGGCTAACTGCGAAGAAAGATCAGTCGCATGGAACCCTTTCTCGTCATGAATGCTCCTTCGCTTGCAACCGCGAATCGTCGGCGGCTTCACATGCATTGCGCCCGGTCCATGGCGTGCGCGTCGTTGGCGCCCTGGCGGGGTTGTGAACTCGCGCACTACTCCGATCGTTCGCTCCTGTTCTCGAAACCGGGCGATCTTGTATGCCTCCATGCGCCCCCTGATGCAAGTTACCTGGCCTACTTAAATCGACTGGGAATCGGCCCGCGTCTGGCGGACGTGATTTCCTGCCCCGACTTGCCTGATACTGCCGGATTACCTATGGCCGCGAAGCTTGGCAGGGACGAATACCTTTGGCGGCAACTTGTCGAAAGTCTTCGGCCCGCGGAAGAAGTTGAACTTCAGCCGTATATGACGACCCGCTTCGAGACGGAATTTGCTCAGCGTTTACAGGACTGCCTGCCTGGAACTGTGCAGTTGATTGGCGGCAATAGCGCCGTGCTAGAGCACTTCGACCAAAAACATCATGCCCGCCAGATGGCTCTGGCACTTGGAATTCCCGTGGCCCCTGGCGAGGTGATCGAGATTGCCAAGGCGATTGATTGGTACAACTTGGGCAATGCAATCCGCCGCCAACTCTGTCACACTGGGAAGGTAATTGTTCGTGGAGCCTGTGGCAATAACGGCTCATCAGTTCAGGTTGTTGTCGGCACTCACGAAGTGACGCCCTGCATCGAGCGTTTGCGACAGAACGACTCTAACATAACCTATCTGGTTGAAGCGATGTTCGAAGTCACGAGTTCCCCCAACATAGGAATGTTCATTGATCCGCAGACGCGTGATGTCTCGTGCTTCAGTTGCACGCAACAGGTATTCGAAAGGAACTTAGATCACGCTGGCAACCAGTATCCGCTCAAAGATTCAGGCCAACTCCCGGCCATGATTGCCGCAGCAGAACGATTCATGTTCTTTCTGCGAGACTTGGGTGTAACCGGTCATATAGGATTTGATTTTTGCGAGTACAAATTACCCGCCGGCGGAATATCCTTCCTAATGGCCGAGCTCAATCCCCGGATTAACGGTGCGACATATAGTCAAACTTTGTTCGCGGCATTGAATCAGATTCAGCGCAATTACGGCGGCCCATCGCTGGGCAGCTTCTATGCCGTGAACATGTCCACGGCACTCAACAGCTTTTCGGCACTGGAGGACGCCGTTGGTGAATTGCTCTTCAAGCCGGGCCAGCACCAAGGGTTTGTTCCGAGAAATCTCAGCCCTTTTACCGAGGGGAAGTGTAGCGTCGTCATGGTAGCCCATCAGGCGGAAGGCCTCAATGAACTGCATTCTCAGCTTTCTGCGAAGCTACAACCCGCAGTTATGCGGCGAGCCGCGCGAGCAGCATAGTCAAGCTTGAAATTCTGTTTCGATGCCTGCCCTGAGGATCAAAGGCACTTACCACCCTGTATTCAAAGGAACTGCTAACAGTGAACTCGATATCATCGTCAAGGTTTTCCTATTTTTCGCGAGTGATACGACCGATAAACACGATATCCTTGTCTCCTATGAATACTGCTGCTAGCAATCGCGTTTGGACCCATGCCACTAGCTAGCCCTCCAACTTGGCACGTAATTGAAAGCTGCGATGAGCACGTCATAGCGGAAATCTGCTGCTTTCGAATAAGCGTTTGGCGCGAGGAAGGGCTTCTATCTCCCCATGCTTTCCCCAACGGCCAGTGGCGCGATTCGGTCGACGGGCGGTCCACGCATTGGCTCATTCGTGATTTCCATGGACTGTGCGCGGCCGCAGGACGGTTGAGCATGCACCGTTCGCTGTCAGAGGTTCATCAAGCTGACGAGTATCTCCGCTTCGGCTTGCAGTTGCCGGGTCCCGTGGCTGCGCCTGACCGTGTGGTGGTGGCCCGCTTTGCCCGAGCGTGCGGCTTAGGACGTCGTATTCTCGATTTGCAAGATGCCGCCGCTCAAGCGCGCGGAGCCTTGCATGCCGTGCGGCAGGCCTCACCGCGCATGGCTCAGTTGCTCGAACATCGGGGATGGCGGGTACTGGGACCTGCGAGCCCGGATAATCGCTTTCCCGGCGTCGAATTCCAGGTGGTTGTTAAGGAGTTCTGATTCAAGGAATAATTCTGGACGACACGCAACATTGCCCCGTCCCCTTTTAAAAAGCATAAGGCGTCATGCCGCGTCAACAATCCCTCGCCAATCACCTATTGCATCCTCTGGAAAGGGGCGCGCGCTGGGCCACGCGAACAATTCGCGATGCTCTCGAGAACCGGCAGCAGGTTACGGGAAACGAGCGAATCTTGCTCGTGCGGCATCGATTGCATATCACAAGTTATTACCGCAAATTCCTAGATTGGGTCGCGACAGAGTTGCCGGACGTGCGTCGATACTTCGAACTGTGCACATTACCTTGCCGCAGCCGGATCGATTCGCGCACGCGTCTCGTGGTGCCCTGGGTATCAGAAAACATGGTCAGTCGCAGGCCCCATGTCTATCGACAGTTGAAAGAACTGGAAGCAATCGCGAACGCCGGTGGAATCGAAACCATCAATCGTGTCGATCGGATTTTACAGGCCTTGAAACTCGAAGCCTCGGAAGCGATTGCCGCGGCGGGCGTGCGAACACCAAAGATGACGCGGATTTTGGATCATCGTCAGTTCAATCGTGATTTCGGCGGATTGCATCTGCCGCTGCTGATTCGCGAAAACCGCGCTCACGGCGGCAGCACCAAGAGCTACTTGATCCGCAATCGGGCGGATGTGGAGCGGGTCCCGCTGGAGAAATTTGAGGATCCAATCGCGGTGGAGTTCATCAATGTGCAAAGCCCCGTCGATGGATACTTTCGCAAGTATCGCTACCTCGCCGCCGGGCAGCGCGGCATTGCATTGTCGGTGCAGATTGCCAAGGAGTGGGAGGTGCGCGGTACAAAGCGGGATCTCAACGCCGCCACTTGCCGCGAAGAAATGGAGCATCAACGGCAGCCCGATTCCAATCATCAGCGGTTCCAACAGGTCAGGAGAATTCTCGGTCTTGACGTGGTGGCCTTCGATTACAGCTACACTCCGACGGGAGACCTGGTTGTTTGGGAAATCAACGTCTTGCCGGGTCTGGGACTCGAACGAGAGCCCGAACGCCAGTACATCAATTACGCCCAGCGTCGTGCAATGGCGGCAATCATTGAACTCTATCTCACTCGCGCGGGCATTGAAGCGCCTGACTCCCTAAGCGAGATCGTCGCCACCGGCTGGACACCTGCCTCGCCAGTCAGGCGATCGGCCTGATCTCCACCTTTAACGCATTGAGCTTGATACTGTGAAATCTTCTGGCAATCATCGCAAATACTTTTGGAAGGGCCGGTTGTGCCGCATGTCCGTTTCCACCGCCGATGCGTGGCAGAACATTCACTGGCTTAACAGTGGTCTGCGGATTCTTGTCGCGCGACACGGCGGGAAGCATCCGTATTTGCAGCACTACTACTTGAGTTGGCTGGCAAGGGAATTTCCTAAGTTGCGATCGCTGTTCGAGCTGCGATTACTCCCCTGCAAAGTACGAGATTGGTCTCGCTATCGGCTTTATGTTCCCTGGTTCCAAGATCCAGCAGTCGATTGGATGGATCGCGCGACCTACGCTCGGGCGCTCGACTTGGAAGCCGAATGCAAATCGCGCGGAATTCCAATCATTAACTCCGTCGCCCACACGAGCAATTGCATTCGCTCCCTGGCCGCTGGGCGTCTCGCTGCGGAAGGAATTCGCACGCCGCGAGTCGTGCCTATTTCCGATCCGCAGCAATTCCAATCCGATCTTGGCGGTTTGGATTTGCCCTTCATCGTCCGTGATGATTGCGGCCACGGCAAAGCGGTCGTGCGGGTCAGGCAGCCAAGCGATCTCGAAAAAATCCGCTTCGATCGAATGCGTCGTCCGATTGCCGTTGAATGGATCGATGTTTCCGGAGCCGATAGCCTGTTTCGCAAGTGCCGCTTTGTGGTCGCCGGCACGGTTGGTGTGCGGCGTCACTTGATTGTTTCTCGGCACTGGGAAGTTCGGGCCGCGAGGCGCGTGGCCAGTAGGGCAACTCGCCAGGAAGAACTTGACTACCTTACAGCCCCGACCTCCGAGCACGCGTTGCTCGACCGGGCCAGGCGGTGCCTTTATTTACAGTGGGCTGCATTCGATTACAGCTTTGACTCCCAAGGCGAGCCAATTGTCTGGGAGACGAATTCGTATCCGAATTTATCGTTTCCCACGGAACGGGAATTGAGTTACACGCATCCTTATGTTGAACGTAGCCTGGCCGCCATGACCCACATGTACCTCACAGAGGCCGGATTGCCAGTGCCGGAAGAAATTATTCGACGCATGATTCTGCACACCGGATGCGCGTCGCAGACCTGGCAGGATGCAGCCTTCATATCGGCCGCCTAAACGGAAGGCGAAAAAGGTGCGAAGGAACCTGCATTAGGATCAATGAAAGCGAGCCGTAAACTTGAAGATGCATGACGTCGGCAGTGTTTGTCTGACTTCATTAGGTGCGTTTGATCATCTTAAATCACCGATAGCGAGATAGGTCATGGAGCCTCTCATTATCAATGCCGCTCTTACCGGAATGGTTCCTCAAAAAAGCGACAACCCGTATGTGCCGGTCTCTCCTGAGGAGATCATCGCCGATGCTCGCCGTTGCGTCGACGCTGGCGCGACAATTCTCCACCTCCATGCACGTGAAAAGGACGGTACTCCGACGTACCGCGAGGAAATTTACGCCGAAATTTTTCATGGTGTTCGAGAGCGGTGCCCTGGAGTGCTGATTTCTGGCTCTTGCAGTGGCCGCCTTCATGGAGAGTTTTGGCAACGCAGCCAAGTCTTGAATCTACAGCCGGACCTGGCTTCACTCACGCTGGGCTCACTGAACTTTCCCAAGCAGGCATCGGTTAATGCCCCGGACATGGTGCAGCGGCTGGCGTCAAGCATGCAAGAACGGGGAATCATTCCCGAACTGGAGATTTTCGATTTGGGCATGGTCGACTATGCGCGCTACATGGTCGACGAAGGATTCATCGAACCACCGTTTTATGCCAACGTTTTGCTCGGCTCGCTGGGCACGCTGGCCGCGACCCCTGACAATTTGTGTACGCTGGTGCGAGCACTTCCTTCGGGAACGACTTGGGCGGCGGCGGGCATCGGTCGCTTCCAGTTCTTTGTTAACTCGTTGGCGGTCACAATGGGTGGCCACGTCCGTGTGGGATTGGAAGATGCGATTTATTTTGACTGGAAGACAAAACGACTGGCCACGAACGCCGGTTTGATCGACCGCATCGTGCGGCTCGCTCGTGCAGCTGGGCGCGAAATCGCGACCAGCGATCACACGCGGCACAAACTCGGTCTTCCACCGGCCGGGAACGTGGTGTCGCAGATCGCTACCGTTCCCTTTCAGCGTGCCGCCTGAGGAGAAAATCAGATGGACCCATGGCTGGGGAATAAGATGGTGCAAGTTTCCGTAATTCTGAGCACTTACAATTCGCCCGACTGGTTGGCAAAAGTTCTGTGGGGATATTCGGCTCAGTCCTATCCCCATTTTGAGATCCTCGTGGCCGATGATGGTTCAACCCCAGCCACCGCTGCATTGATTGCGCGAATGCAACACGATACCGGTCTAATGCTTCGGCACGTTTGGCAGGAGGACCAAGGATTCCGAAAGTGCCGCATCCTGAACCGCGCCATTTTGGCCGCGCGAGGCGAATACCTAATCTTTTCCGACGGAGATTGCATCCCGCGAAAGGACTTTGTTGCTCAACACGTCCGCTTCGCCAAACCGAATCAATTTCTATCCGGCGGAATTGTGCGTTTGCCAATGGACCTCAGCGTAAGGATCTCGCGCGAGGACATTCTGAACGGCAGTATCTTTCGCCCAACATCACTTCTTGCCCTGGGGATGCCGTGGACTCGGAAACTACGCTTCCTTGTCACCAAGCCTTGGTTGGCCTGGACATTCGAACGATTCTCGTTAACCCGCGCGACATTTAACGGATATAATTCGTCGGCCTGGAAAGTGGACGTGGAAAGTGTTAATGGTTTCGACGAGCGACTGTATTATGGCGGCCTCGATCGGGAGCTTGGAGAACGGCTGACGAATGCCAGCATTCGTCCGCAGTCGCTGCGGCATCAAACAACATGCCTCCACCTGGACCATTCCCGAGGTTATTCCGATCCTGAATTGATTGCCGCCAACCAGCGTATTCGATGTGAAACGCGTCGCAAGCGTTGCACTTGGACCTCATTCGGGCTGAACCATGATAGCTTGAAACCGCCGGAATACATTTTGGATCGTGGCAGTTGGCAATCAGTGGATGAGGAAACGATTATCCCATTTTCGAGTGATGCCGTGCGAAATTCTAGCACTCGAAGTCCTCTCAACCGGCACGCAGCCTGAGCTATGCGCGACATCGTGGCATCCTGCTAGACCGCATTGAAATCTCGCGATCGAAACACGTAAGCGACGTGATTGACACGACGGTGATCGACTTCGACGATTGTGCATGGGTAAGATCGAATGATACAGGTATTGTGCTGCAAGCCGGACGTGAAGACGGGTACCTTCGCCGAACGGACACGAAAAACCAAACAGGAAACAACCCAGTTCCAGGCACTAGCCAAAATCAATTGTGAAACTATGAAGGAAGCCCGGAGTGGAGTAGCGTGGCTGAGGCCAGGTCACTCAACACGAAGGAGGTTCCTATGTGGTACGTGGGTTTGGATCTTCACTTGCGGCACACGACAATTTGCGCACTGGACGATCAAGGTTGCATCGTCAAGCAGCTCAAAGTGCGTGGCGCCTGGAGGGATGTCGTGGCGGTTTTGGAGTCTTGGAATGAGCCGTTAGCCGTCTGCTTTGAAGCGTCGTGCGGGTATGGGCACTTGTACGATGTGCTGATGCGTTTTGCTCACCGGGTTGTGGTAGCGCACCCAGGGCAACTGCGACTCATCTTTCGGTCCAAACGCAAGAACGATCGGATTGACGCGGAGAAGTTAGCGAAGCTCATGTTCCTCGACGAAGTGCCTGCAGTCCATGTTCCCTCGGAGGAGGTGCGGACCTGGCGCGAGCTCATCGAGCATCGCAAGCGTTTGATGATGAAGCGAACCCGCACGAAAAACTCGTTACGAAGCCTGTTGCGCGCTTGCGGCATCGCCACACCACGCACCTGGCGTCTCTGGACCAACGAGGGTGTCGAATGGCTGAAGGCCGTGGAACTGCCGAGCCAGACCCATCACTCACGTCGTTTGATGCTCCTGGAAGAGTTGGCGCTGTTTGCGCAGCAAGTGCAAATCGTGAACCAAGCGCTTGATCGACTCGCTACGGGAAACAAACAGGTTCAGCTTCTCCAGACGATCCCGGGCATTGGGCCTCGCACCTCGGAGGCGGTCTTAGCTTACGTGGATCGCGCCGACCGTTTTGCGGATACGAAGTCCATTGGCAGCTACTTTGGCCTTGTGCCCAGCCAAGACCAATCTGGCTCGACGAACCGACTCGGACACATTACACGGCAAGGCCCCGCCACGGTCCGGCATCTTCTTGTCGAAGCCGTTTGGCAAGGCATTCAGCGGTCACCGACCATCCGCGCCCACTTCGATCGAATTTATCAAGGTCAGGAAATCCGAAAGAAAATCGCGCTGGTGGCCACCGCCCATTACGTTTTGAGGGTGATGTTGGCCATCCTGAAATCCGGGCAACCCTGGAGGGAAGCACCAGCTGCATGACCAATGTGAAGGAGATAGCGGGAACCAAACCGTACCCCGTAGGATGCGCATGGCACGTTGATGCCGAAAATGTGAATGGGGACGGCCGAATTCAGCTCATGGCGGCCTGCACGTCAGGGATGCCGGATGGATGCTTGGGAGTTCCCGTGATTTACCCGCTACCCCTTGACTCGGGCTTCCTCATGGATGCGCACCTTGACGGACACTACCCGGAAGTCGCGGCGAAGCGATCAGCCTTACGAGATTAGACCTAGAGCCGGGCCTTCATTGCAATTCCATTTCAAATGGGCACTGTCGCAGTGGATCAAACGGCCTGAATTAGGAGCCAAAGCTCTCACAAGTTTGGGCGCGGTAGCAGGGGCGGATTGTGCTGCGTTTTCATAGGGATTGACCTGGGGGGGTTCCCTTAGATTACCTATTGTTTTGTATCCTCAAACGCGGTGTGAAAGCGACGAAATTCCAGCACAGATTTAGTGCGCTGGGGCCCGGGTTGAGGCGGCAAGATATCGATCGTTTTCGTGAAAAACACTGGCGCTTTGCCACGTCGGAGACGGCTTCGACTTTGAGCTATTTGCAGAGCCGTTTTGGCAGAAAACCTCTATGCAGCAGCCAAAAATCGACTCGAAAAAGTACTGCTTGTCAAACGCGCGTTTTTGCGGAATTTCCAGAACCCCGGCTAAAGTTGGCGGCCGTGATCAAGCGACACCGCTCCTAGCTGCCGAAGAGTCCTTAGGCGTGTGACGGATAATTATGGGAATATCGGGAACGCTTTTTGACATTTGAATTTTCACGGATCATCCTGTGTTGCCCCGCTCAGCAAAGACAGGATCTGTTTCTTGATGTCAGAAGACAACGTGGGCCAACGAGAGATGATCAAAGCCAGGTCAGGGTTGGGTGATCCGACCATTCCGCTGTTCGACGTATCGGAAGATGCGTCAAAATTTGACGGAATTGCACCGGATTGTGCAGCGCTGGAATCTGGCGATTTACATAAGTCTTTGCTAGGATTCTTGCTTACGTGACCCAGTTCGAGTCCTACTCGGGGAGCTTGAACTACTTTGTTTATGTTCATGTGAATGATGTCGTTGGCCGGCGCTACATCGGCCAGACCGACGATTTGCATCGCTGACTCGCTGAGTATGTTAGCGAGGGTCGTTGACCGACGCGATGTGTCTTGTTCGCATCCGTCAACTCCGGCGGTTTTTTTCAGTGCGCTGTCGGCCTCAATGCGGCGAAAAGTTGCTTGTGTGGCCCCCACTTCACGGCTATAGTGGGGAGGCGTCAGTCGATGGGTTGGGACAGAGGCAAGGCTCCACGGTTCAGTTGCACCATTGAATTCGGAGCCCGCTCGATGAAACGCTTCTTGGTTTCACTCGCGCTGCTTTGCGCGATTTCATTTGTTTTTTTCCGAACCGCTTTCGCCGATGTGTTCAACATGCCCGACGGGCAAACCAGCCTGGTCACCGTGTCAGTCGGTAATCCGGGCAATACGGCTAATCAACTAAACTTCGGTTCCATTCGTGGAATTGGATCGGTCGGCTACAACTATAGCATTGGCGAATATGACGTGACCGTGGGCCAGTACACGGAGTTTCTGAACGCTGTGGCGGCGACCGATCCTTATGGGCTTTACGTTTCCAACATGGCGACGGACCTGCACGTCGCCGGAATCCAGCAGAATGGCGCCTCGGGCAGTTACACGTACAGCGTGATCGGTTCTCCTAATCATCCTATTGCCTACATTAGTTGGAGCAATGCGGCTCGATTTGCCAATTGGCTTTATAACGGCCAGCCGGACGGTGCAGAAGGTGCGAACACGACTGAAACGGGCTCGTACACGCTTAACACTGGCGTTCTATTTCCCACCCGCAACACCAATGCCACTTGGGTGATTCCCACCGAAGATGAATGGTACAAAGCGGCATACTATAATCCTTCCACTAAAACATACAATATTTATCCATTTTCCATCGACACTGCTCCCACCACTTCAGCTCCGCCGGGCAACACGCCAGACACCGCCAACTTTTACGATCCAACAACCGGTTACGCTGTTACCGGTTCGTCAACTTTAAGCAGCACGCAGAATTATCTGACCGATGTGGGGGCCTACACGGCTTCCGCCAGCCCCTACGGCGCTTTTGACATGGGGGGCGATGTTTTCCAGTGGAATGAAACGCTGATTGATGGCGCCCGCATCCGCGGTTTAAGCGGTGATTCGTGGTCCGATACCTCCCTCTCTCCTCAATTACTACTTAGCTACTATGGACCGGAAGAACTGTACGACTACGGTCCTTCGTCCGGCGATCTCTACGAAGTCGGCGCCACCGGATTCCGCGTGGCACTCGTTCCCGAACCTTCCAGCGTTATTCTCTTAGCACTAGCCTCTCTAGGCTTGCTGTGGCGCGCGAAGCGCTGGCCGACGTGAAGGCAAAGCGACTAACAACCCAAACGCCAAGACGGCCAGGATGAAGGTGCTGGGCTCGGGAACGGTTTCAAACGCGCCCAAATCGGGCGCGGCCCCGAGGTAAGGCAAGCCGACATTCAGGCCGGCGTCAATCAGGTCGCTCCCAGCGGCCAAATTCATAAACGCGATGTCGGGCAGGCTGCCGTCGGCCTGACGAGGCAGCGTCATTTGGGTGGCATCCAAGCTCTGGAAATCCGCGGCGCTGACGGTCACGGGCAGTGTGAACCAATTGTTCGCCACCATGCTTCCAGTTTCGTCGAGGTTCGATACGCCCGTTCCCACATACGCCAGGTTGTTGTGCAGAACTTCGCGCGTTCCCGGAACGCTGCTGTTTTCCGGGCTGGTATCTATCGCCTCCAGCATGTTGAAGTTGCCGTGATTGTTGTAGGCGGTGTTGTTGTACCAGTTGGCGGCCTGCCCCGGCTGATGGTTGGCATAAAACCCGTTGGCGCCGTTGTCGGCCGACAGGCAGAACTCGACGGTATTCGCCGACGGTGGATCGGGAAAACTGCCGCCGGTGTCGCCAAAGCCGCCGATCTTAAAGCCGTTTTTGTTTCCGTCAAAGCGTCCATTATCGTACGCCCAACAGTGGTCAAAGGTGACCCCGCCGCCGGAATTGTCAATGCAGTCGTAGCCGTCGTCACTGTTGCCCCAGGAACGGTCTCCTCGGAAAACATTGCCCGAGCCCGCGGAATGACAGCCAAAGCCGTCGGTGTTTCCGGCCGATATTCCATTCACACCGACGAGATTGTAGGAATCGCAGTTGAGAACTAAATTGTTCGACGAATGCGACAAAAAATACATTCCGTTCCCTTGATCATCGTGGGTCACGATCTCGTTGAAGGTGTTTCCATTGCCGGTAATTCGCCAATTGTCGGCTTGCTTCAAAGTTCCTGCCTGAACTCCGGTGACATTGATTCCCTGGAAGGTATCGTTCGATCCAGTGACTTGAATGCCACAGACTCGCAGGGTCGTGGGAGCAATGTTGGAAAAATTGAGAATCGGGGACGGATCTCCAGGATATGCCAGGTAGTTGATGTTGCTCTTGGTGAAATTAAGGACGTACTGGTAAGTGGCATCGGTCGCTGCCACAGAAAAGTTGGTGTACGTGCCTCCGCGAATGTAAACCGTATCGCCCGATGATGCCGCCTGTTGCGCTTGCGCAATGCTGGCAAACGGCTGCGATAATGTTCCCGCTCCGGTGTCGCTCCCATTGGTGGCCACGTAATAAGTCGCCCCTTGCACAGCGCCGCACAAGAACAGTCCAACGAGGACCGTCCCAATGGCATAGAAATTGCGCGTCAGTTGCATCGCTGGGCTCTCTCAGCACAAAGTCTAATCCATTTCACCAAATACTGCCAACTTTGTGTCCGGCCGGAAATAATTTCATCGTCTGGCACTCTTTATGCCCCCTGAATCGTTTGGCAGGGGCTGAAAACTGCCAGGGCCCGATCATGCGAGGAATGATTGCCGCGATCGTTTGTTTTGCGTTCGCCGTGTTGCTGTTGCTGTTTCCTCAAACCGATTTTGCGCATTGGGTGGACCAACAAATCAACCATCTTTTAGCGCCCGGCAGGCTCGATCTGCAATTGTGGGAATGGCGAGGCGGGATTTTTTTTGCGGTAATCGGCGCAGGAATATGCATTTACAAGTGGCGCAATTCCTAGACCCCGGAACGGTCTGGGCGCGGTCGGCCGGCATATCAACTGATATGATCCGTTCCGTTTTGCCGCTCGTTACCAGCAGGAGATTGGACGCTACCGGAGCAAATCGACCGATTCGAATTCTGCGGTTGGTCCGAATCGTGCTTCTGGAGATCGGGTAAACTCGTTTCTCGACCTGGCGCATCGACAAACGGGAACGGGCTGTGCAATTTGAGCATGCAGCAGCCCGAGGCGGCCGCTATTGCCAGGGCGATGAGAAGCAACACGTTGCGCATCCGGTCCTCGGAAAAGAGAGCCGGCAATGGTAAACGGCTTCCACCGCGGTGTAAATGGCAATTGGTCGTAGGTTAGTTTGTGGTTAAATGTCCGAATTGCCGACCGGTGCAGTCGGCGGGGTATTGTGCTCTTAACCCACGATGGGTAAGGGGTTAGTTTGAAACATATAAGGGCGACGGTCCTCAGTCGCCATGCGTAATGTCGGTTAACAGCCGGCGGTCGATGTGATCGGCTACGATTTAATCACTCAGCCGTTCAAGCTGGGCGATTTCAATCGTGACAGCAGTGTTGACGCAGCGGACATCAAAGCCATGGAATTGGCTCTGGCCGATCTGCCCGATTTTGAAATGGCCAAAAGCCTCAGCATTGCGCAGCGGTTCTCCATCGGCGACCTGAATCACGACGGCAAAGTGAGCATCGCCGATTTGCAATCATGGCTCCAGTTTCTTAAAACGGGTGGTGGCTCGGACGCGGCGATGTCTAAGCCTCCGTCGGCAACCATCGCCTTGTGCCTGGCGGCGGTCTGTCCAGTGTTCCAACGTTGGCCAAGGGCCGCGCTTCGTGCGCTACGATTCGCCGTCGGCACTTGGGCCTGACCACACTTGCGAAGCAGTACCGGCAGATTAGAATTGCCGTATCTTAGAGGAGCGCGTGCTACTGCCGTGGGGAGTTGCCAGAACCGGAGTCTGAGGTCGTTCCTTGGGCCCGAGCCATGCATTGACACCCAGTTGTCGTTTTGAGGACGCACGATTATGCAAGTTCATCTCGCCGGGATATTTAGCGCCATTGTTTTAGCCGCCAGCACCGCCATGGCCGAGGCCCAACGCCAAACGCTGCCATTTAATCAGCAGTGGAAGTTTCAACTGGGCGATCCCGCCGATGCCAGCCAGCCCGGCTTCGACGATTCTACCTGGCGCACCTTGAACGTGCCGCATGATTACAGCATCGAAGGTCCGCCGGGAAAAGATCCCAGCAAAATGGAAGGGCCGTTCGATCCTGACTCCCCCGGCAGTTCGCACTACGACAATCGTCAGCAGAAGGCTGTTCAAGACGGCGGCGGCGGTTATTTGGATGCCGGCGTCGCCTGGTATCGAAAAACCTTTACACCGCCGGCCTCAGCCAAGGGAAAGCGTGTGGCGATGGTGTTCGACGGCGTGTACATGAATTCCGATGTCTATCTCAACGGTAAGCTGCTGGGCAATCATCCCTACGGTTACACGCCGTTTCAGTACGACATTACCGACGATCTCAAATTCGACGCGCCCAACACCCTGGCCGTGCGCTGCAATGTGGAACAGCCCTGCTCGCGGTGGTACTCCGGCGCCGGCATTTTCCGGCCCGTGCATTTGGTGATTACCGATCCGGTGCATATTGCTCCGTGGGGTACTTATGTAGTTTCGGAGAAAGCCGGGGCCGATTCCAACGATTTCACGGTCACCGTAAAAACGACGGTCCGCAACGATTCTGATGCCGAACAGAAGTGCAAATTCTCCACGAAAATTTTCGACTTGGGCGTCCGCGGCGCCGACCAGGAAAGCCGCGACTTCAACAATGCTCCTCTTGGAACCGCCGTGGCGGAAGCGACCTCCGACGAACAGGCTATTCCCGCCCACAGCGAAGCCACCCTGTCGGCCAAGTGCACCGTCTCCAGTCCGCACTTATGGTCCGTCGATTCCCCGCATTTGTACCGCGCCCTCACCACCGTTTCGGAAGGGGGACAGCCGACCGATGCCGTCACCGACCGCATCGGCTTCCGCACCATCGAGTTCACCGCCGACAACGGCTTTTTGCTCAACGGCAAGCGGCTGCAAATTCAGGGCACTTGCAACCACCACGATTTAGGCGCGCTGGGCTCGGCCTTCAACACTCGGGCCATGGAGCGGCAACTGCAAATTCTGAAAGACATGGGCGATAACGCGCTGCGCACCTCCCACAATCCGCCGGCCAAAGAATGTCTTGACCTGGCCGACGAATTGGGCTTTGTCGTCATGGATGAAGCCTTCGACGAATGGAAACGTTCCAAAACCAAGATGGGCTATGGTCGCTTTTTCGACGATTGGTCGGAGCCTGACATCACCGCCATGATCCACCGTGATCGGAACCATCCCAGCGTGGTGCTCTGGTCCATCGGGAACGAAATTCCCGAACAAGGCGCCAAAAATGGCGGCGAAATGGCCAAGCGGCTCTCCGACATCGCCCACCGCGAAGATCCCACCCGCCCAACCGTGTCCGCCTGCAACAACCCCAATAGCGCTGTCCGTACCGGCTTTGCCGACGCCCTGGACGTGATGGGCATTAACTACAACATCAACAACTACGATGTCGACCACAAAGATGACCGCAAGCTGATCGCTTCGGAAACCGCCTCGGCGCTTTCCACGCGCGGCGAATACGGCTTATATTTGAATGACGACGGGCAGGTGAAAATTAAAATTCGGCCAGACACGCAATGCACGTCTTACGATTTAGATCGTCCGCCGTGGGGCCACACGGCCGAAACTAGCTTGCTGGCGTTGAAAAAGCATCCCTGGGTGGCCGGCGAGTTTGTCTGGACCGGCTTCGATTACATCGGCGAGCCCACGCCGTTTCCGTGGCCGGCCCGGTCGTCGTATTTCGGCATTGTCGATTTGGCCGGCTTCCCGAAAGACCGCTTCTACATTTATCAGGCGTCGTGGTCCGACAAGCCCATGGTGCATTTGCTGCCGCATTGGAATTGGGAGCAATTTGCCGGCAAGGAAATTCCGGTGTGGGCCTTCACTAACGGCGATTCGGTGGAACTATTCCTGAACGGCAAATCGCTGGGCACGAAGGAAGCAAAAGACCTGGTGCAAACCCATTACGAGTGGAAAGTCCCCTTCGAGCCGGGCACGCTCAAAGCCGTGGCGAAAAAAGACGGCAAAGAGTGGGCCACCGACGAAGTGACCACCGCCGGGAAGCCAGCCAAGTTGGAGCTGAAGGCCGATCGCTCTAAGATTTACGCTGATGGCGACGACTTGAGTTTTGTGACCGCCCGCGTGATCGATAAAGATGGCCACGTTTGTCCGGATGCGGATAACGAAATCAAGTTCAAGCTCGACGGGCCGGCGGCAATTGCCGGGCTGGAAAACGGCGACCCCACGAATCACGAGCAATTCCAAGGCGTCGATTCCCGCAAAGCGTTCCACGGCCTGGCGCTGGCGATTGTTCGCGCCCAAGAAACCGGCGGCACGGCCAAGCTGACGGCCACGGCCGAAGGGTTGGAGCCGGCGACGGTGAACATCACGCTGAAACCGGAAGCGGGGAAATAGCGCGGGTCAGTGTGAAATGTAGAAGCGGCTGTCCTCAGCCGCTGGCGTTTCCCCAAAGCAAACGGCAGGGGGACAGCCGTCGCACGGGTGCCACTGGCTCTGCCAGTGCTGCGTACCACACAAAAAAACACTGGCAAAGCCAGTGCCACCCAGCAGCTTTGCAAGGCGAATCGTATATGATGGGGGGGGATGCAAATTAGCCCGTGGCATTATGTCGTAATCGCCGCAATGATCTTGCTTGCGATTCAGGTCTGGCGCTTCAGTGATAAGCGCTGGCGGAAGTAATCAGCGCCGTCGCTTGGGAATTCCTAGAATTAGTACTGACCCACTGCCCCCGCCCAAAAAACTTGCCCCCCGTGGGCTAGTTGTGTAAACTAGCGGGCGAATCCCCAATTGCAGGTGGGCCGCACGGATCAGCGGGCCGATTGTCTCTGTTCTCTGGCATGTGCGGGAAATGAATCGGGGAGTAACCGTGACGCAGCCGTCACCCAATCGCAATCTGCGCAAAGCGGCCGCCGCGCTACCGGTGCGCCGGCAGTGCAGGGCGGTTCTGTTCTCTTTTCTGGCGGCGATAACTTGCGAGTTGACCCTGGGCTGCGCTCTGGCGCTTGGACTTCTCAGTTTCAATTTCTTGGCTGCGCCGATTTCGCAGGTACGGGCCGATGAACCGGGGTCCGATGCTTCTAAAAACGCCGACGCGAAACCTGCCGATGCAGCCACGCCTGCCAAAGACGATGCTGCCGCCAAAGATCGAGAGAGCAAAGACGGCGAAAAGAAAGACCACGCCGACGGCGCCGCCAAGCCGGACGAAGGCAAAAGCGCGGACGACAAATCGGCCGATGCGGACAAAGACAAATCGAAAGATAAATCGGCCGCCGAATCGCCGCAGCCGGTCAAACGCCCGGAAAAGCCCGCCAAGGATCCCGACCCCACGGAACTGAAAGTGCAACCCGATGCCGAGGGAATGGTTTCGTTCAGCTTTCGCGGGCAGCCGTGGCAAGCGGTGCTGGAATGGCTGGCCGACATTTCGCACATGAGCCTCGATTGGGAGGAGGTGCCCGGCGGCTACCTCGATCTGGCGACGCGCCGCAAATACACCGTGGCCGAGGCCCGCGATTTAATCAATTCCATTTTGCTCACTAAGGGCTTCACGCTGCTGCGCAACGGCGAAGTGTTGATTGTCTCGGACTTAAAGCATTTGGACGTCAGCCTGGTCCCGGTGGTGCTCCCGTCGGAGTTGGACGGCCGCGGCACGTTCGAATTGGTGCGAATCTTTTTCAATTTAGATCGATTGCAAGCGGAGCCGATGGTGGAAGAATTGAAGCCGCTGCTCAGCCCCGTCGGCAAAGAGCACATTAGCGCCCTGAAAACCACCAATCGCTTGGATATTCTCGACACCGCCGGCACGTTGCGCCGGGTTCGCGAAGTGGTCGGCGCCGAGCAAGGCGAAAGCGGCAAAGAGCATCAACTGCGCGAATTCCAGCTGCACAACGCCCGGGCCGACGACGTGCTGGCCACGCTCAAGCAATTGCTGGGAATTCCGCCGGAAAAAACACCCGGCGGCGGCGGCAACAATAACGACCAGATGCAGCAAATGCAGCAGATGATGCAGCAAATGCAGCAGCAAGCCCAGCAGCAAAACGGCGGCGATAAAAAGCCGCGGCAGCAGCAACAGGAAGAAAAAATTTATCTGACCATTAACCGCCGCGAAAACAGCATTATGGCGCTGGCCACGCCGGACAAGCTGGCCGTGATCGAGCAGGCAGTGCAGTTGCTCGACGTGCCCACCGCCGGCGTTTCGCCGCTGGCCGCCGTGCAGCGCGTGCAAATGTATCGCCTGGTGGCGGCCGATCCCGCGCCCATCGTCAGCGTGCTGAAAGACCTGGGCAATCTCGATCCGTCCACGCGGTTGGAAGTCGACAACGTAAACCACGCCATCATCGTCAGCGGTCCGCTGGTCGATCACGTTACCGTGCGCGCGCTCATCGAAAAACTGGATGGCAGCGCGCGGCGGTTTGAAGTGGTCCAGCTTCGCAAGCTGGATGCCGATTACGTGGCCGGCTCCATCGAGTTTTTGATGCGCGGCCCCAACAAAGACGCCACCCGGCCGCGCTATGTCTTCGGCGATTACCGAGCGCCGGAGCAATCCAAAGACGGCGGCTTTCAGGTCGAGGCCGATACCAAGCACAACCGCCTTCTGCTGCGAGTCAACGACATCGAACTGGAGGAAATTCGCGCCCTGCTCATCAAACTGGGCGAAGACCCCTTCGGCAACACGCAGGGCGACAACATGCGGGTCATCCACAGTGAACCCGGCCGCGATACCAGCCGGTTGTTAGATCAGCTCCAGCGCGTATGGCCTTCGCTCAGCCCGACGCCGCTACAGTTAAATGTTGATGACCCGAAAGATTCCGACAGCTCCCGCAACCGCGACGGCAGTAAAGGCAGTTCGACCGACGACACGCCCGACAAAAACGGCGCATCGAGCGACAAGAGCCACACCTCAGAACGCGCGCACGGCCAGTCGGATTCGGAAAACTCAGATTCAGAACATAAAAGTGAAAAGCAGGAAAAAAAACAGCCCGCACATGCGTCCCCCTCGGCCACGGCCATCATTCCTTTAAGGCTGCCATCCGGCGGTCCGGCATTCAGCGTTTCGATTGACAACTCACCGGAAGAACAGCTGCTACGTTTACCACAGCCGGCTACCGCAGCGGAGAAATTGGAGACGGCGGTGGAGAAAACCGCCCAACCGGCGACCATCAATACCGTGGCGGCCAACGATGTCGATGGGGCTGATTCCAACGCGGATCGCTCACCGCTGCGAATGCCGCCGGACGATCGTCGCACGGCGGACAACACGCCTGCGGGAAACGCTGCCTCCGGATCGCCCTTCGCATCGTCTTCGGCGTCGCCCGCAATTTCCATCACCCGTGGCCCGCAGGGTTTGATTGTCACCTCGCGCGATCCGGCCGCGCTCGATCAGTTCATGAAACTCGTGGACGAACTCTCCCCCGCCGATTCACGCTACCATGTTTTCATGCTCAAGCACACCTACGCCAAGGACGTGGCCAGCCTGCTGGAAACCGTGTTCTCCGAAGAGGCACAAAAACAACGCGATAACTTCTCGGTCTATTATTTCTTCGACGAACAGCCGCAGGAGAAGAAGGAAGATCGCAACCGCCTGTCGAAGCGCGAGCCGCTCCGCTTCACCCCCGATCCGGTGACGAATTCGATTTTGGTGCAAGGGGCCGACGACGACCAATTGGCGGAAATTAAATCGCTGATTGAATTGTACGACCGCGAGGAGCCGCCCGATTCGCAATCGATCCGCCGCACCCAAATCGTGGCCGTTAAATACGCCAAAGCGCAAGCGGTCAGCGACATTATCAAAGAAGTCTACCGCGATTTGCTCAGCCCCAACGATAAAGCCCTGGCCGCCACGGGGAATCCGCAGCAGCAACAGCAGCAGCGGCCCTTTTACAGCTTTTACGACATGGGCAACCGGCAAGACACCACGAACGGCGTTCCGCGGTTCAAGGGATTGCTGTCGGTGGGAGTGGACCCCACGTCAAATTCCCTGGTCGTATCCGCCCCGCAATTCCTACTGACCGACGTGATCGGCATGATTCACAAGCTCGACGATTCCACCAAGCCCGTCGAGCCGGTCGTGCGCGTGATTAGCGTCGGCGGCGCGCTGGACGATCCGCTGATTAAAGACGCGCTGAAAAACGTGGCCGATCCGGAAGCCGCCAAGCGAAACGCCGCCAACGCCAATCAGAATGGCAACGATCAAGATCGCCGTAACCGTTGGAATAACGGTCGCAATGGCCCCGGCGGAAACAACAATAACGGCTTCGGCGGCAACGGCAACAATAATAACGGACAGAACAACAACCGTTGATTACCGATTGAACGCTCAGAGGATTTCGCACGAACATGCCGAAAGTAGCCGGATACTCACAGCATCCGGACCGTACGGCGTGGCCGTCCGGCCATTTTGAACACGCAATACCGAATCGTACTTCGGTCTAACTTTTCGCGTGCTGCTTGTCGCTGTGGCTTTTCACCACAATTTTCTTTGCCGTGGCGGCCGGCGTTTTCTGCAGCGTAATGGTTAGCACGCCGTTGGCATGCTCGGCGGTCACGTGCTGCGGATCAACGCTGGCGGGCAATTGCAACGTGCGGCTAAAGCTGCCGTAGCGGCTTTCGCGGTGGAACACATCGCGATCTTTTTTCTCCACCGTTTCTTTCTTCTCGCCGGAAATGGTCAGCCGGTCGCCAGTGACCGTAATCTCGATTTCTTTCGGATCCACTCCTGGCACTTCCGCCCGCACGGTAACGGCGGTATCGCTTTCCGAAACATCCAGCGCCGGCGCCCAACGGCCCCAGGAGGCCACCGATTCGCTGAGCGAATCGAACGGCTCGCGCAGGAAAGAATCGAACAAGCGGTTCACTTCCGAGCGAAATTCCATAAGCGGCGACAGCCGCCCCTCCGGCGTTTCTCCCGATTTGTTTTTCCAAGGCACAAGGTTCATGGCTTTTCCTCCTCCATTTTGGAATGACGAATCGGCCCAAGCATCGCCTGCCCCAATTCTCCGTGGTTCAACAATTACTTCGCCGCCACCTTAATTTTGCGTGGTTTTACCGCTTCCACTTTCGGCAAGTGCAGCGTCAATACCCCCGACGCGTATTCCGCGGAAATCCGCGAAGCGTCTATCTGCTCGCTCACGCGGAACGTCCGATAAAAATCTCCCACCCCATATTCTTGCCGCACATACGGCCCTTGCGATTCCTGCCGCTCGTTCACGTGGGCGTGAATGCTCAACGAACCGTCCTCAAATCGCACGTCGATCTGGTCTTTTTTGGCGCCCGGTACATCGGCCAATACCACGAGTTGATCGGGCAACTCAAAAATGTCGACATTCGGACGATAATACGGCCCGCCCCGGGTGTGTTCCGGTGGCAATACTTCGGCGGCGCCAGGTTCCTGATTGATGGTGGTTTCAACAGACATGATTCAGCCTCCTGTTTGTAGGGTCTCTCAATGATTTTAATTTTCAATTGTGAGTTTCATTCGATTTTCGAAGACGACTCATCTTACTCGGTTTTCACTTTAATCTTCCGTGGCTTGGCGGCTTCGGCCTTGGGCAGCGTAAGCAACAGTACGCCGTCGTTCAGCTCAGCATGCACGTTGTCCGCATTGACTTCGCTCGACAGCCGCACGATGCGCGTGAAAGCGCCTTGCCCACGTTCGCGCCGATGAAACGCCGCATCGCCTTGTTGCTCCTCGGGGCGCTGGCCTTTGATCGTTAGCTCATTGCCAACCACGGTGACATCAAGTTGCTCGGGCTTCACGCCCGGCACTTCCGCTTCGACAAATAAGTTGTCGCTGTCTTCCCAAACGTTTACCGCGGGAAATCCCCGGCCCGTTACCAACCGAGCCGCACTGCTCACCGTCGGGTGCGTAATGACGTTAGTGAACAGACGATCGACCTCGTCGCGCAATTGCTGAAGCGGGTATACAGTGACGTTGCCTCGCATGACCATGATTTGTTTCCTCCGTTGAACGGGTCTCTATGTAAATGAAGTTTTAATCTAGACGTTCGAAACTTGAGAAGCGGCACACCCAGCAGCCCAATAAGCAAAGTCCGTGCCCAACCATTCAACGATCGGACTCGTTCTAAATGCTTGCTGGTAAGATGGTTACGCATGGGCAAATTTCGGCCAATCGAAGGCCTTATCAGTAACACGCTGCCAAACTGACAGAAAGAGTGGGTTTAATCCGCTGTCACAACCGAACTCGGCGTCACTCGACCCTTGATTGCCGATAATGATTGAGTCGCACATTTGGCGCGATTTCAAATGGGCAGTCCAGACGCTGAAACCTTACACTGTAAAAGTTTACGGCTTTTTCCGAAGATCGTGGCACGAGCTCACTTCCGAGCAATTTTCAGCACCGGCACGCGGTTGTGGAGCGATTCCCTAGCGCGTATACTGACTGGTTCGTGGTTCCCCCAGATCATTATCTACCCGTCGCGTGTTACGCAGACGGTTGTTATGCGTTTTAAGTTACTGGACCGCATTGTCGAACTGAAGCCCGGCGAAAGCATTACGGCAATCAAAGGATTGGCCCTGGCCGAAGACTACCTGGCCGACCATTTTCCGCAGTTTCCTGTTATGCCCGGCGTGTTTATGCTGGAAGCACTCACGCAAGCCTCGGCCTGGCTGATTCGCGCCACCGAAAATTTTCAACATAGTATGGTCGTGCTGCGTGAAGCACGAAACGTTAAATATGCCGATTTCGTCGAGCCCGGACAAACCCTGACCGTAAAGGCAGAAATTATTGGCGCCACGCCGCAGCAGACCAAACTAAAAGTGCAAGGCTCCGTCGATGGAAAAGTGAATGTCGGCGCTCGGTTGGTGATGGCCCAATTCAACCTGGCAGACGGCAATCCGGTTCGCGCCAGTGCCGATGCCCACGTAATCCGCCAAATGCGAAAGCAGTTCGACATTTTATATCGGCCCATGGAAACCTCGCCTGGAGTTCCGTCGGCAAATGGCAGCCATGCCGTGATCTCGCCGGTGCCCCTCAATCCGGCGGTAATTCAATAATCGCGCACACATCCACTTTGCCAACCAACAACCATACCGCAATTCAATTATTTTGTGATCGCACTGGGAGGTTTTAATCCATGCCTGTACAGCAAGCCGAAGTGTTCGAGAAAGTTCGCAACTGTTTGGTCGACGCGCTGGGTGTCGACGACGATGAAGTGACGCCCGAGGCCACCATGGTCGGCGATTTAGGAGCCGAATCCATCGATTTTCTCGACATCGTGTTTCGTCTGGAAAAAACATTTAACATCAAAATCCCACGCGGCGAGTTGTTCCCCGAAGATATTCTCAGCAATGCGCAATACATTCGCGAAGGCAAGGTCACGCCCGAGGGCATTGAGCAGTTGAAAAAACGCATGCCATTTGTCGACCTGACAAAATTCGAGGCCGACCCGCGCGTCACCAACTTCGGAAACCTGCTCACTGTGCAAGATTTAGTCAACTACGTGCAAAGTAAACTGCCGTAATCGGAATCGGCGCGTTGTTTAGGGATGAATGGCCGCTAAGCCGCAAGCATACGGTGGCCGTGCTTTGATTCTTGTCTGAGGATTTTCGCCGCCATGCGTTGGTTTTGGATCGATCGCTTCACCGAGTTTGTCAGCGGCCACAGCGCCACGGCGATCAAAACGCTGTCCCTCTCGGAAGATCATCTGCACGATCATTTTCCCGGCGCCTCGGTCATGCCCAACACCTTGGTTTTGGAAGGCATGGCTCAAACCGCCGGCTTATTGGTCTGCGAACATAGCGGTTTCACCAAGCAGGTGATTTTGGCGAAAGTTTCCAAGGCCCTCTTTCACGGCGAAGCGTCCCCGGGCGATGTGCTCACTTATCACGCCGTCCTGCAGGACATCAAGGAAGACGGCGCCATGGCCACCGTCACCAGCCACGTCAACGGCCAACTCCAGGCCGAAGCCGAAATTTTCTTCGCCCACTTGGAGCAGAACACTCCCCGTGGCGAAAAGCTGGAATTGTTTATCCCCTACGATTTGTTTTCCTGGCTGCGGCTGCTGAAACTGTACGAAGTTGGGCGCGATGCCGCCGGAAACCCACTCCAAATTCACCCTCACATGGCCGAAAGCGATCCGTTCTTAAGCGCCCAAAACGCGGCCGTGAAATAATCCCCCACGAAGTCCAGTTCTCCCCCCATCGTCAATCTTTGCCAGAAAGCCTCGCCCGCCTAGTATTCATCCCAGCTCAAGTCATCCGGCGCCATTCGCCATGACGGGAATTTCGCCGCCAGTGGAATAAGGAACTTTATTATGAAGCGTCGTGTCGTCATTACCGGCGTCGGTTGCGTCACACCCTTGGGCAATTCGGTCGACGAAATGTGGCAGCGGCTGCTGAAGGGAGAATCGGGCGTGGGTTACACCACGCATTTCGACGCCAGCAATTTTCCCACCAAAATTTCCGCCGAGGTCAAAAATTGGGATATTGCCGATGCCGGCGAGGACCCGGAGCGTTGGAAATATCGCGGTCGCCACACGCGCTTCGCCGCCGGCGCCGCCAAGCAAGCCATGCAAGATTCGGGATTGGACGGCAGCCGGTTCGATCCCACCCGCTTCGGCGTGTACTTGGGCAGCGGCGAAGGCCAGCAAGATTTTGCCAGCTTCACGCGGATGATGGCGCACGCGCTGGAGGGAGAACAACTTGATGTGGCGGCCTTCACCCGCGAGGGTTTGGAAACGCTCCACCCCATGGCGGAATTGGAGCAGGAGCCGCACATGCCCGCCGCGCATCTGGCCTCCATGTTCAACGCACAAGGTCCTAACGCCAACTGTCTAACCGCGTGCGCCGCCAGCAGCCAGGCCGTGGGAGAGGCCGCGGAACTCATCCGCCGGGGCGAGGCCGAAATCATGCTCTCCGGCGGCACCCACAGCATGATCCATCCGTTCGGCGTGACAGGCTTCAATCTGCTCACCGCCCTTTCCACCCGCAACGATGCGCCCACCAAGGCTTCTCGCCCGTTCGATAAAGATCGCGACGGGTTTGTGCTCGGCGAAGGGTCCACCATGCTCCTGGTGGAGGAACTCGAACACGCCAAAGCCCGCGGCGCAAAAATTTACGGCGAGTTGCTCGGTTACGGCTCCACCGCCGACGCTTATCGCATTACCGATACCCACCCCGAAGGACGCGGCGGCGCCGGCTGCATTCGGCTGGCCTTGGAAGATGCCGGGCTGAATCCCACCGACGTGCATTACATCAACGCCCACGGCACCAGCACCGACGTCAACGACAAGGTCGAAACGCTGGCCATCAAAACCATTTTCGGCGACCACGCCTACAAGGTGCCGGTTTCCAGCACCAAAAGCATGCTGGGTCATTTAATCGCCGCGGCAGGCGCCACCGAGTTGGTGATTTGTTTGATGGCCATCCGCGACAACGCTTTGCCGCCGACCATCAATTACGACACGCCCGATCCGGAGTGCGATTTAGATTACATTCCCAATGCCGCCCGGCAATCGCGCTGCGACGTGGCCTTGAGCAACAGCTTCGGCTTCGGCGGGCAGAACATCTCGCTCATCGTCGGGCGTTTCAAGGGATAAGCAAAAGCATCGCCATCGAATACTATTTCCAACACGTTGTTGTCAACAAAACAAGCCCACGGGTTGCAACCCGTGGGCTTGTTTCATTCATTCGTCATTCGGATTTTGTCATTCGTCATTCAAGTCCTTAAGGTCCAATGCTCGGCGGATTATTGGCAAAGAAATCGCGCGGGCCGCGGACGGTGTAGTACGGATACGTTACCTGCGCCGCAGGCGGCCCGGCCGGACCACCTAATTGCGAATCGACATTGGCTCGGTTCGTAGCGCAATCGGGAATTGGCGAGCAAGCGGAATTGTGGTCTAAACAGCCACACGCAGCACAACCGCCGCCGGCACATCCGCCGGGTCCGCAGGCGCCGCAATTCTGGCCGCAATATCCACACCCCTGATCGCAGCCGCAACCACAGTTATCGCATTTATGTCCCCACCAATGATTTCCGCAGCAGCCGCTGGAGGCCGAAACGACAAACGCAGCCAGCATGGCAAACAAGATGTTCCGCATGACTTTATATTCCTTTGCAAATGGACGGCGCGCCACGACCAGCGGCGCTGGCTGGAACCACCACGCTGCTGGGTTTACATCACCGGCTATCACAAAGCCGTCCCGATTAATGCGACGAGTACCGACAGAATCACCGATCACGCCTGACCGATGCCGTCGACGGCTTTAAGAACTGCCAGCAATGGCGTCCGATGGGTCGTGGGTCGGTCTGAGCCCTCCTCGGCTACCGACACCCTCTGATAGCTGTATCGGCCGAAAAATCGGCAGAATCCAGCAAATCGTTACGACCGCTACGTTTGCTAGCGTGGAAACCAGCCGAGGTTAATCATCTTCCGCGGTGATTTCCGCGTCTTGTGCCAGCTTGATCTCCAGCACCACGCTTTTCGAATCGCTGCCGGCCAGCGGATACGTCGCCCGCTTGCGCAATTGCAGC
>DATJYL010000139.1 GCA_035499655.1 Pirellulales bacterium | reverse complement strand
CCATTGCCAAAAGAGGGTAATGGACTATCGCCGATTGAAATCGCAACCCGAATGGTAGCGATGTCTGACTACGAAGTCATCGCTGATCAATGGGTGCGACGGAAGGCAAGAAAACAAGGCGTCACATTTCCGTCAAGCATTCGCATAACAGACGTCATTGATCGGTGCAACTTAGCAAATGGAAAAACGTTCGACTTTCTCGATGCACATTTGAAATCTAACTGGACAACCTTCGCTGAAACAACACAAGCTGTTCGGATGAGCCATGAGGACTTAATCAAATTAGTGGAAGACGCCAAGCTGACTGAAAACCGATGGAGGTCCTTCTCTTTCTTCGCACATGCGATCGCTCTGGTCGAACCGAATTTCATCCGACCATTACTGCGAGACCACCTACTTCCAGTATTTTTTAAATTCTACCCCGAAGGACGAGTGGTAGTAATGCGGTATGACACAACTTTGGACTCAACCGCATCAATGATGCGAGTATTATATGCCTTGGCCCAAGCACCGAAACAGGAACTGCTCAAAGATAATTTCGAGGGCGTTGCCACACTTCGCGAGTGGCACATGCTATCGCTCGCCGGTCTAATACCAGCCATACTCAGTTTCATTAACTATCTTTTCTACCCATATGTTGGCGGTGCATATGCAAATGTGCCCGGCTTGGCTTTTGAATTTTTGTTTGACCCGCCCGAAAAGCACATGCCTGGGTTGTTTCCCCGCAATTGGTTAGCTTTCGCAAGCCGTAGTGCAACCTTTGCCGATGAAGCTGTGGATATCACTGAAATCGCCAAAGATCCAAAAGGACCGGTCGCCCAGCGCGCCGGTCATCATCGCTTTTGTCACGAACATGGATTCAGCGTCGAAGATCGGCTCAAGTTATTGGAATGGTACGTGCTCCGTCTCAACAGACTATTGTTTGAATTAAGCGACGCAGCAAATTTCACGCAGAACCTTGTACCTGACGCAGAAATAGATCCAATTTTTGGCTACGAGCATCAAATTACGGTGGACCGACTTTTCAGAAAAACTTTGCTCGATATGTCTCTAGATGTAGCACCAATGGCGAACATGATGTCATTTGAAATCGCCGATTTGTTCGACACCTTAAGCGTCCTCCTAAAAAATACAAAAAATGAAACCGATTTTTTCAAAACCCTATTTAATACGAAGAATGCACCGGAAACGATCGGCCTGCGGTTAGCAAGCATGCCGCCGCCCTTCGCAGAATATTTTTCGGAAATGGCGAAAACCACTTACCAAAAAATTGAGGACACTGTTAAAAAATCCATCTGGCGCAAAGGGAAAGTGACACCGTCTGGCATTTTAGTTCGAAGTAAGGATCTAACCCATGAATTGTCAGTGACACTGCCCGATTTTGTTGCCAGCACAATGCGAGCTTATCGCAATGCCCATCATGGATATTTCACTGCCGGAGATCCAGTAAATAGGCCCTCTAGATTCTTATTTATGGTTGATGGAAATCTTCCAGTTGAAATGAGCGCTCTTCCAGTTCTTTGGTGGTTGGCATATCTAAACGATCCAGCGTTTATCGGATGGAATTATTTGGATATCGGAGCATATCCGTAATTCCTGCCATGAGTCCCTGCAGCAGTTGATCGACACCATCAACGCCGGCAAAATTCTTATCCGTAACGACGTTTAGCCGCGACCGTTGGTCGCGCTGAGAGCCGCGCACGTCAGTAAGCGGCGAGCCCTAATGGGGCGACGGAAAATAGCCGTGACTAATCTTCTGCCCTCTTCTGCCCTAGCAAAATCGGCCACAAAACGCCCCTTTTCGCTCCCCAAAATAAGCTACCCTTTCCTGGCGGCTGCCACAGCGCGAGCTGCCTGAATCGGTTCCATTTGATCTCTGATTTTTAAGAGGGCCATATCCAATGAACACTCCATCTACCAGCGGCATGTATTTGAATTTGCTGCTCAAAGTGTTTTTCATCGCAGCCGCAACAGCAATGTTATCGCTCGCCATCGGCGTGATCTCAGCCAAGGCGGCTACTGCATCCGATCAACAGCCCAGCACCAAAACAACCCCGCCGCTGACTAGCGTCAAAGTCGCAAAGTTCCAACCCGGCGCGCCGATTACTGAAGCCGAAGTCAACGCGGCCCAGCAGGCCTGGTGCGACGCGCTGGTCAATATCGGCAAAGTTTATGCCGCCGTCGGCGATTACAAAACGGTTGCCAATCAGGCGATTACCGATCTGTACGATTACGACCACGGCAAAGTCTTTTTCAAGCCCACGCTGGCTCACGGCGCGAACACGTTCCGGCCCACCAAGGCCGGCGCGCTGTCATACTTCGTCGGCGGCAACCCGGCATATCCCGAGGATGCCGGCTTCGCGCTGAAACGGTGGGTCGAGGTCAGCTACGACAACAACGCCGCCGAAAACGGCATCCAAATCCACGGCGACATCGCCATCACCATGGGCAACGTCTACCTGACCGACGCCGATGGCAATCGCGTGACCGTCGACAAAACGTTTGTCTTCCGCCGCTGCTCCGACGGCAAGCTTCGCCTGGTCGTCCATAAATCGTCCTTGCCCTTCGATCCAGCGAAGTGAATCGACCGCGGCAGCGTTGCGGGGCGAAGATTTGCCGTGGTGATGAGAGGTCGGAAGAAGGCCACGCGGTTAATTAGGTCCCCGCCATCTAATCCGGCTGTTTGATGCGCAAAATCGCCGTTGCTTTTTCTTGGATTTGGCCGGCTAGCCGGCGAATTTTGCTAGTGGCATTTCCGCCATCGTATCGTTGGCTTTTGCGTGGGGCGGCGCCAAGCGTTCCGGTTTCATGTTGGCCTCAGGTTCTGGAAAGTCATTGCAAGCTTTCACTTCTCTTCCAGCTTCCAGCCGGCGGGATAACGCAATTCCCGCTCGGCCACGGCGGCCCAAGGCGTGCCGGGGTGATCGTCAACGACGCGCTGCAAATAGGTGCGCGATTTTTTGGCCATTTTATCCAGCACGCTGCCGGCGGCGTTTTCGTTGGCCGGTTCCAGCACCCAATTCGTGCTGTCGGGATTGGCAAACGCCTTGCCCTGCTTGATGATCGCCAGAATGGCGTTGTAGCCGTCGAGCCTTGCTTTGGCCGCCAACACCTGGCCCATGGCCAAATCGTAGCCGGCCTGCCAGCGGGCGCCGGTGAGCTTGGGCCGATCGGCTTCGCCGGCCACCAGCGCGTCGTAAAGCCGTTGCAGCGGCTGATCGTCAATGGCGGCGGCTTTTTGGGCGTTGGTGATCATCTTGGCCAAAGCCGCTTCATCTTTCTGCTTGGGGAAATCGGTGGTCACCTGTCCCAGGCCTTCGGCCGGCGGCAACATGGCGGCATTATGCAATGCCAAGCGACATTTATTCTCATCGAGCAAATGCTGGTATTGAGCTTCGTCGACATAGTCGGGCGCGTACTTCGCCAGCAGTTCGCCCTTGATGTCGCCAGCGCTGGGATCAACTGCCCAACCCTGCGGCCTGGCAGTGTGGAGCCGAAAGAAATTGCCTTCGGTCTGCCGGCAAAGCCGTTCTACGCCGAAAGAACCATAGCCGGAGTCGTTCAAATCGGCCGTATTCTGATTGCCCGACAGCGACAATTGAATTCGCTCAGGAAAGAGGGATTCGTATTGCCGATCGTTTTCGCCCGTACTTGTTGCCCGACGTTGGGCCGCGACTTTGAATCGGGGCGAACCGAACGGTAGCGCCGGGCCGATGCCGTACACCGGCACCGCTGCTTTCTTGAGCGATTTGATTGCGGCGTCGGCCATGTCCAGATCGTCTGCCGGCGAATTTCCCGCCACGACAAAGATCACCTCGTCACCGTGCATTCGATAGGACAAAAACTTTTCCACCGCCCGATTTACGGCGGCAAACAGGGCGGCCTTATCGCCTTTGGTTTCTTTCGCCGTAGACAGTGACACTTCGATTTGGGCAACATCGCCAGTCGGATCGGGTGCGATCAAATTCACTTCGTTGCTGTAACCCACTACAGCCACTTCCAAACGACCCGGCTGTGAAGTTCCCAGTTCATGAAATATGTGATCGAACTGATCGGCCACTTGACCTGCCAGCGATTCAGCCCGAGACGTCTGTTCCAAGAGCAACACGACGAGTGTTTTGTGCAGCTGGAGGGCATCGCGAATTTCCAAAGCAATTTGATCGACCGCTTGCGGCACGTCGAACTTTGATTTGGGGGCACCAGCCCGCCGATCATTTACCGGCTGGTCGTCGGCGGCTAATAATAATTCATCCCGTCGCGGCTGGGGCTTGACTTCAACTCGGGACAGAGATTCCACACCGCGCTGTTGGGCAGGGTGCTGGTCGACAGCCGATGGTTTCGCAGCCGCTGCTTCGGCCTGCTGTGTTTCCAACTTCGCGCCTAAGCCAACTAGGGCCGCTTGGGCCGGAGGAACTTTAATTGCTGGCGGTTTTGTTTCGGGTTGCTCGACCGCGATTTCACAGCCTGGGGCAATTAACACAGCCAAAGACAGCAGACCCATTACATAGCCGCACCCGCGAACTGGGCTGCCGGATTTGATGTGCATTTCTCGCTCTCCATAGGCCATATTACACGGGCGCAATGCCAGGTGTTCCAGTTTGTGGCTCAGCATTTCTCGCTCTCCATAGGCCATATTACACGGGCTGCAAAGCGCGGAACAGCAGGCTGCAGAAGGGTTTGCTAAAGTAGAAACTGCATGGAAAGTTCGTGCGGTTGCATCGATAAAAAACAATGGGCAGCGGAAATTGCAAATTCCTAATCTAAATGCAACCATGCACTCACGGTT
>DATJYL010000138.1 GCA_035499655.1 Pirellulales bacterium | reverse complement strand
GGCACTTCTTGAAGCGCGTGGCCACGTCGATTGTCGAAGTGCGCGACGGCCGGGTGGTGAACTACCGCGGCGATTACGAGGCTTATCTTTACTCCATCAATCAAGAAATCGACGCGGCGGAATCGCAGCAAAAGGGCGGCCAGCCCTCCGCTAGCGGCTTAACGGCCAAACCTGCACGCGGCAAACCATCCGCTAGCGGTTTAGCACACAAAGCGAACAAACCGCCCGAACATCCGGACCGTCCTCCCCATCGCAACGACCGCCAACAGCGCAAAGAAATAGCCGTCCTGGAAAAAACCATTTCCCGCTTGGAAGCGCAAAAGAAATCCGTCCACGATCAGCTCATGACCGCCACCGACCCCGCCGAGGCCCTACGCCTGCATCACGAATTCACCACCGTGAGCGGCGAGCTAGAAACAGCCGAACAACGCTGGCTCCAACTGCAAGAAAAATAAAACTGCTGGCACATGGCGCACGAAGCCGACGATGGTTTCGCCGGCATAGAGCTTGCGCAGCGGGCATGCCATGCCCGGCTTTATGAGCGGTCGCCGCCGGCTCCCCACTGCCCGACCCACTGGGTTTTTCTACAATGCCAATATGGGCCCCACTTCAACCACTTCGCCGGCCGCCACCAATCATTCAGCCCCGTCCCAGAACGCGGCGAATAAATCGACTATCGAAGCCCTTGCCACCCCCGTGCAGTTTCTGAAAGGCGTTGGACCCGATCGGGCGAAACTGATGGAGCGAATTGGCCTGCGCACGGCGGCCGACGTGTTGTTCAACTTTCCGCGCGATTATCAAGACCTGAGCGATGTACGAACCATCGACGCCCTGGAAGAAGACAAACTGCAAAGCGTCCGCGGCACGGTCGAGGAAATCGATTTGCGAAACAAGGGCACGGGCCGTTCTATTTTAGGCGTGCTGGTGCGGCAGGAATCGCGCTACCTGCGGGCCTTGTGGTTCAACATGCCGTTCATGGCCGACAAATTTCGCCAAGGGCAAGAAGTGTTGCTTTCCGGCAAGCCGCGGCTGAAAGGGGGCCGCTGGGAAATGAGCCATCCCCGCGTGCAGTGGATCGACACGGGGGAAGCCGATGCAACATCGCAAGCCCAGGGGTTGCAACCCCTGGGCTTGGGCCCAATGCGCGGCGAAATTTTGCCGGTTTATTCGCTGACCGAAGGGCTCAAGCAAAGCGGGCTACGGTACATCACGCAGCAGGCCCTGGATGCCTATGTCGAACTGCTGGAGGAAGCGTTCCCGCAACCGTTTCTCACGGCCCAGCAATTGCTGCCCATCCACACGGCGCTACGTGAAATTCATTTTCCCACCAATAAGGACGTGCTTCAGCAGGCGCGCCGCCGATTCATCTACCAGGAAATGTTCGTGCTGCAATTGGCGATGGCGCTAAAGCGAAATGTGCAAGAAACTCGTCGTCAAGCGCCACCACTGGAAACCAGCGCCAAAATCGACGCTCGCATCACACGGCTGTTTCCCTTTGAGTTGACCGCCCAGCAGCGGAAAGCGATTGACGAAATTGCCGCCGACATGGGCCGCCGCACGCCGATGAACCGCCTGCTGCAAGGCGACGTCGGCTGCGGCAAAACCGTGGTGGCCGTGTATGCCATGCTGTTGGCCGTGGCGCATCGTTGTCAGGCCGCTTTGATGGCCCCGACTGAAGTGCTGGCCCGCCAACATTTGCGGACGCTGCAAAAACTGCTGGCCGGCAGCCAGGTGCGCATGGCCCTGCTCAGCGGCAGCCTCTCGGCGAAGGAGCGCGAAGAAACTTTGCGAAAGCTGGCGGCGGGCGAAATCGATTTGGTCATCGGCACGCAGGCCATCGTGTATGGCGACGCGCAGTTCAAGCAGTTGGGCTTGGTCGTGATCGACGAGCAACATCGCTTCGGCGTACGACAACGGGCCACATTGAAGCAGGCCGGCGCCGATCCGCACTATTTGGTGATGACCGCCACCCCCATTCCCCGCACCGTGGCCATGACGCTGTTTGGCGATTTAGACGTGTCGATCATTTCCGAAAGTCCGCCCGGCCGGCAACCGGTGCACACGTATTTGGCCGAAGGGGAAAACCGCGAAAAGTGGTGGGATTTTTTCCGGCGTCATTTGCACGACGGCCGGCAGGGTTACGTGATTGTGCCGCTGGTCGAGGAATCGGCGCATGTCGACACCGCCAATTTGCAGGCCACCTTCGAGGAGTTGGCCCACGGCGAGTTGGAAGCGTTTCGCCTGGGTTTGGTGCACGGCCGCATGACCGCCGAAGAAAAAGACGCCGCCTTGAACGACTTCGCCGCCGGTCGCACTCAGGTGCTGGTGGCCACTTCGGTCGTCGAAGTCGGCATCGACGTCCCCAACGCCACGCTGATGACCATTTTGGGCGCCGACCGCTTCGGGCTCGCTCAGCTCCATCAAATGCGCGGCCGTGTTTGCCGCGGCAAATTCCCCGGCAATTGCTGCGTGTTCGCCGGCGAGCGCAGCGACGATCCAGTCCAGCCGACTGACGAAGCCCAACAGCGCCTGCAAGCCTTCGTCGACACGACCGACGGATTCAAACTGGCCGAAATCGATTTCCAGTTGCGCGGCGCCGGCGATTTAATCGGCACCCGCCAACATGGCCTCTCGCCGTTTTATCTGGCCGACCTGGTGCGCGATTCGGCCGTGGTAACCGAAGCCCGCGAAGATGCCCGGCGGTTGATCGCCGCCGATCCCGGCCTCGCGCAACCAGAGCATACTCGGCTGCGTCAGTTGGTTCTGTTCCGCTACGGCGCGGCACTCGATTTGGGCGACGTGGGTTAAGGCCGAGCGCCGCTTAGTTAGCTTTTTAGTTATCTTTGGCCGCCGAAACTTTAAACGGCGCTAAATCGTAATTGGCGATGAACTTCTCCAGCGCTGGACAAGGCCGCCGCGCTTCCTCATCAACAAGCAGTGCATTGCGAAATCGGCCCAGCGCCAAATAGAGTTGATAATCGGCCGGAATGGGCACGCCCAAATCGCCGAAGTTACTATGACCGGAGAAGAATTTTGTTGCCGCAGGCGAGGGCGGAATCGATCGGACCCAACTCGCATCGCTAATTTGAGAAGTTCCCAATTGGCCGAGCAATTTGCGTTGTTCCGGGCTAATCAGTTCAATGCGGCCCATCATCACGCGCGTAATTTCCGCTGGCTGTGAAAGTGTCAGAGGCAAATAATGCTGGGTCCAACCTTTCGGCACGATGAAGAACAGTCGCCAGCCGCCGCTACGAAAGTACGAGTATTCCCACGTTTTCAGCATTGCCGTGGCTTCTTCGTCGAACAGCCCTTCGGCCACCAGCGCCATGTGCATTTCCTGTTGCAAACGGGCCAAATTTTCCGGTGCGAAGTCGGCCGGCGAAAAATCACCGGGAACGGTCACCTCCGGTTTATTGCCAATGCCCGTAACTTTAATCGGATCCAGCTTTCGAAATGCTGCTGCTCCGCTATCGTTGATTTTCACCAGCCACAGATAGCGGATCACCGGCGGCGTGTTCGCCTCCAACAACTCCCCAAACCGTGGTTGCAACTTCAAAGTGCCGCGCTGAGCATCGGAACTGACTGCGAGCTGCGATTCGATGTGCCCCACGCCGCGATAAAACAAATACCGCTCGCTTTCGCCGTCGCTGGTGGTCACATTGGCGGCCGGCACATTCCGGGGCGTTAGCCACACCGCTTCATCAGTTTCCGGGCCGATGCCGGTTGTGCCCACTTGCAAATGGTTCCACTCCAAACAACTACGAGTGTCATGGGTGAGGACGGTCTTTTCCAAATCGACCAACATTTTCGGCTGCGGCGTGTCGGTCTGAGCCGCCGGATAGAACTGCGTCAGCCAGCCGCCTTGAAATTCCACCTTCACGTCGACATCCAGCGGCCCTGTCTGCGATTTTGGGGGATAGAAATACATCACTGGCGTTTCCAGCCGTATAGTCACGTACGGATATTGCGCCGGAGCGCCTTGCATCAATTGCCGTGAAAAGTCTTGATACTGCGGAACCAGCGCATACGACTGCATCACCTGATGCACAAACGGCGGCGCCGGCTCGTCATCGACATTGATGCCACCCAGCGACCGGCCCGTTTCGTCTTCCAGCGACGTGAAAGTGCCCCATTCGTGAACCACAAGCTTGTCGCTAAAATTTTGCGACCCAGTATCGGCTGCCTGTGCGTAGTGCCGCGCACAGGCAAACCAAAAGAACGCCGAGCCTACCACAAATATCTTCGCATACTGTGGATAACGGCTCATGGCAAAGCCCTTTCCAAATGTGTCCTGGCGTTGGTGTTTTTATCCAACCGATTCTATCAAATCGCTGCAGGGCGCAGTGTCACGGCTGTGTAACAAAGAAAATGCGCGCCGCTCCCTCCTTGCAGCCCTACCGCGCCGCCAGAATTTGCTCGCCGGCGGTCCAGGCGTTTCCGTTGCGCTCCACACGGTGGTACAGCGTGTCGCGCTCCACCGGTTCGCGGCCGGCTTCCACAATCATCCGGCGAATTTGCTCGACCGACAGCACTTCCGGCGTGACGGCGCCGGCATCGTGATAAATCAATTCGTGCCGCACGGTGCCATCCAAATCGTCGGCCCCGTATGCCAGCGCCGTTTGTGCTGTGCCCAGGCCGAGCATAATCCAGTAGGCCTTGATGTGATCGAAATTGTCGAGCATCAACCGGCTCACGGCCATCGTCCGCAAATCCATCAAGGCCGATGGTTTTTTGATGTGCGACAGCTTCGTGTTTTCCGGATGAAACGCCAGCGGAATGAACGTTTGAAATCCGCCGGTTTCGTCCTGCAGTTCTCGCAGCCGCAGCAAATGATCGACCCGGTGATACGCGTTCTCCAAATGCCCGTATAGCATTGTGGCATTGCTGCGCAGGCCTAACTCGTGGGACGTGCGATGAATTTCCAGCCAATTGTGGGCGTCGGCCTTGTGTTCGCAAATGCGGTCGCGCACTTCGGGATGAAAAATTTCCGCCCCGCCGCCGGGCAGGCTGCCCAAGCCCGCATCTTTCAGTTCTTGCAGCACCTGGTGGACACTGCGGTTGGTGAGATGCGTAAACCAATTGATTTCTACCGCCGTCCACGCCTTCAAATGCAGCGCCGGATAATGGTCGTGCAGCATTCGGACCAAATTCAAATACCACTCGAAGTCCATCTGATGGTGCAGCCCGCCCACGATGTGCATTTCGGTGCAGCCGGCGTCGATCGCTTCTTGGCCGCGGGACAAAATCTGCTCGTCGCTCATCCGATAGCCTTTGGCTTCGCGCAAATCGGACCGAAACGCGCAAAAAATGCAGCGGTACACGCATACATTCGTCGGATTCAAATGCACATTGATGTTGTAATACGCATAGTTGCCGTTCTTCCGTTCGCGCACCAGGTTGGCCAGCTCGCCGACTTCGTTCAATGGCGTCTCGGGCGAATACAGAATCAGGCCGTCTTCCAGCGACAGGCGTTGGCCCGCCTCCACTTTGGCGCAGATTTTTTTAAAGCTTGGTTGTTCCATGATTAATGCGATAAAATTTGATCGCGAGAAATCTCTGCCCTATTAGACTCAACGTAGAAGACGTCTAGGAAAAGGCAGATTATCGAAGCAAAGAAAGAGAAAAGCCACCAAATTAGAGGTATTACTCCAGTAGACCGGTTATTGGTGAGATCCACTACAGTAGCCATTCCCATCGTGGCTAGCCAACAAAGTTGCACCGTCGCTGATAGACCCCAAATCGCTATTCGTATTCCAATTTTTGGAAACGTGAAAAGCCGAACGATATAACCCAGGGTTACCAGATAGCCTGGTGCAAATACCAAGAACGCTATTCCGTTTGCAAATACAAAAGCGGAACACAGTATTCCCCAGCCACAACCCCCAAGCGCCAATATGCCAGCAACAATTTTGATGAATAATTTCATAAATGAATTAAGGTACTTACACCCACATTGCGGCCGCACCGACAATCAGCAATCCCACGCTGACCACGGCGTTCACGTTGAAAAACGCCATATTCACGCGGGCTAAATCGTCGGGCGTCACCAGTCGATGTTCGTAAACCAGCAGCACGGCGATGGCCGCCACGCCGACCCACCATAGCCAGCCTATCAAAGGATAAACCAGCGGCAGCGCCAAGAGAAGGACCACCATCAGCAAGTGACAGGTAGCCGCCATGTCCAAGGCCCGTTTAACGCCCCACCGCGCGGGAATGCTGTGCAGATTTTGAGCACGGTCGAACTCGACATCTTGGCAAGCGTAAATGATATCGAACCCCGCCACCCACATTTTCACCGCCCCTCCCAGCACAATCACCGGCAACAAATCCCAAAAGTTTGCCATTACATTTTCACCACGAATGGCAATCCAAGCCATGATCGGCGCCAGCCCCAGCGCGCCGCCCAGCCAAAAGTGCGCCAGCATGGTGAACCGCTTGGTGTAACTGTAGCCGAGCAAAAACAGCAACATCGGCACGGCCAGATACAGCGGCAACCGATTCGGCAGAAACAACAGCGTGCTAGCGATGAATGCCGCCGAGCTCACCGCCGCAAATGCCGCCACGCTGCCGACACTTAACACGCCGCTCGGTAAATGCCGCTGCGCCGTGCGCGGGTTGAGGGCGTCAATTTTCCGATCGGCCAGCCGGTTGAACGCCATCGCCGCGCTGCGCCCCGCCACCATGCACAAAATCACGCCGAGAATTCGCATCCACGGCCAGATAAACTCTGGCCGGCAAGCTGCCGGAAATTCGTGAAGGAGCGGTCGCAAATCGGCGAGCTTTAATTCGTCGGGTAGAATGATGTGAACCGGAGTTGCATAAGTGGCAATTGCCTCTCGTTTAATTGCCGCTTCCGCCCCCAACAGCCGGCAAGCCAACAATGTTGCCAGCAGCGCAAACGGCAGCGCAAACAGCGTGTGGCTGAAGCGGATCATCTCCAAAATATGACGAATGCGAGTCAACATCGGGAAAGCAATTAGCGACTAGCAACTAGCGATTAGCTAAGCGAAGTAGCCAGCCTTCTGCCGGCTAGCTGCTAGTTGCTAATCGCTTCTAAACGCCCCAGCGCCTAGTCAACCGGTGCTCGACTCCCAACTGGTCGCAAATGCGCGCGACCACAAAATCGACCAGGTCGTCCACGGATTTTGGCCCCTGATAAAATCCAGGACTGGCGGGCAACACCACCGCGCCGGCTTCGGCAGCCTTGCGCAGGTTGTCGATCTGCGGCAGCGACAGTGGCATCTCGCGAGGCATTAAAATCAATTTCCGCCGTTCTTTCAAATGCACTTCGGCCGCGCGATGAATTAAATTGCTCCCCATGGCATGGGCAACCGCCGCTAGCGTGCTGCCTGAGCAAGGGCAAATTACCATGCCGTCGGTGAGAAACGAGCCGCTGGCAATCGGCGCCATGAGATCTTGAAAGTGGCAATAATGAATTTGCCTTTGATACCGATCAATCGTCGCCGCCTCCAATCGCTTGCGGTTTAGCAACTCCTCCGCCGAAAACCGCGCCAAATCGACCTTAATTCCCAACTCGGTTTCCAGCACCAATTGCGCCGCCGGGCTGATCGTCAAAAACACATCTCGCCCCGCCGCCACGAGCACTTCCAACAGCCGCACGCCATAAACAACTCCGCTAGCGCCCGTGATGGCCAAAACCAGAGGTTGCATATTTATTTCGTCCCCACATACAGCGTCGCAATGCCGCCGGTCAAAGACCAAAATTCTACACGGTGCAAGCCCGCCGTTTGCATGCGCGCGGACAAAGCTTCGCCATCGGGAAACTCGCCGACGCTTTCCGGCAAGTAATTGTAGGCCCGCGAGGGACTACGGGATACAGCCTGTCCCACCCTCGGCAGCACGCGCCGAAAAAACCAGCGATAGAGTCCCCGCACCGGCTGCAGCCGCGGCATCGAAAATTCCAGCACAGCCACGCGCCCCCCCGGCTGGCACACGCGCACCATTTCGCGCAAGCCCAAATCGGTGTTCGTGATGTTTCGCAGCCCGAACGCCACGCAGACAATTTGAAATTGATCGTCCGGAAATGGCAACCGTTGGGCATCGGCTTCGATGAAAGCCAGTCTGCCGTCATAACCTGCGCGGCTGGCTTTATCGCGCCCGATCGTTAGCATTTCGTGGCAGAAATCGGTCCCAATAATGCTGCCCGTCAGCGGCATCCGGTGAGCATAGGCCAGGGCTAAATCGCCGGTGCCGGTGCATAAATCAAGCACTGGCGCGGTTCCTTGCAGCGGCACACGGCGGACGGTTTGCCGCCGCCAGTGCCGATCGACTCCAAACGACAGCAAATGATTGAGGAAATCGTAACGCAGAGCGATTTCCGCAAACATCCGCCGCACGCGAGTTTCTGATTTATCTACCGCCATATTCGCAGTTTGTCTGCCTGAGACGTGCCCACCGTCAGTTTACGCAGTATGATTTATAGAGTGTAAGCCGATTGCAGATCGACAGTCAGGGGCCGTTTTTCACCCACAGCGAAAATCGTATCATTCGTTTTTCTCCTGCCTGATCATCGTCTGCCCGCTCTTTAACGACCCATGTATAGCACGTTGTCGGTTCATTTTCTGCCGTCGCTCACAACTCCCGAGGAATTGGCCGCCGGTGTGGTCGTGGTGATCGACGTGCTGCGGGCGAGCACAACCATTACCGCCGCTTTGGCCGCGGGGGCGCGGGAAGTGATCGCTTGTGCGGAAGTCGAACAGGCACGAGATCGGGCCGCGGAGTTGGGCCGACGCCGCCCAGCGACGGAGAAAATTCTGGTTGCCGCCGCTGCGGAAACGATAGGATCTACAACCAGCGCGATGCCTGCAATGCGTGCGGCAAAGCCTGAACCGTTATTGGGCGGGGAACGGGGCGGTCTGCCGATCGACGGCTTTGACCTGGGCAATTCCCCGTGCGAATATACCCCGCAAGTGGTCGCCGGCCGGTCGATCGTCTTTACGACGACCAATGGCACCAAGGCGCTCATGGCTTGCAGCGCTTCGCAGCAAGTGCTGATTGGCTCATTTTTGAATTTTTCGGCGGTGTCGCGCAAGTTGACCGGCGAGTGGCCGATTCATTTGTTGTGCGCCGGCACCCGCGGTCGCGTCACACGGGAAGATGTGTTATTTGCAGGGGCGCTGGTCGAGAGGTTGGCCGGCAGAATTGTCGAAGAAGGGGCCATGAACGACGAGGCCCGCATGGCCCGCGACGTGTGGCGCCATGCCATGGGGAACATTCGTCTGCCGGGCCGTCGCGCGAACCAGCGACTGGCCGAAGTGCTCAAGGATACGCAAGGGGGTAGTAATTTAATCGGAGTCGGCTTATCTCGGGATATTGTTGATGCCTCCGAGATCGATCTTTACGATTTTGTCCCCGTGTTCGACGCAGCCCATTGGCGCATTGTCAGGCCGTCGTCATGACGATATGCTGCCATGACGTGCTAAGCCGCAAACGGCGTGGTTTCTGAACTCTGAACCCCGGCCTCTCCAATGGATATGGACAAACTGGTCTCGCTGTGTAAACGGCGGGGCTTTATTTTTCAAAGTAGCGAAATCTACGGCGGCCTCAACGGCTTTTGGGATTACGGCCCGCTCGGCGTCGAGCTCAAACGCAACGTCAAGGAAGCCTGGTGGCGCGACATGGTCACCGGCCACGACGATATCGCCGCTCCCCCCGGCGCTCCAGAAGCGTTCGAAATGGTTGGCCTCGATTGCTCCATCATCATGCATCCGCAGGTGTGGAAATGCTCCGGCCATTTCGATTTGTTCGTCGACAAAATGGTCGATTGCCGCACGGAAGGCTGCAAAGGCCGGTTCCGAGTCGATCATATTCCGACCAGCCAGTGTCCGCTGAAACCAAGCAAACATCCCGGCGAGTTTGAAAAGTGCCAACTCACCCCGCCGCGCGATTTCAATCTGATGTTCAAAACCATCATCGGCGCGCTCGGCGGTGAGGAAGACGCCGCTTATTTGCGGCCCGAGACCGCTCAAGGCATGTTCGTCAACTTCAAAAATGTGGTCGACAGCAGCCGCGTGAAAGTGCCGTTTGGCATTGCCCAAATGGGCAAAAGCTTTCGCAACGAAATCACGCCCCGCAACTTCACCTTCCGCAGCCGCGAATTCGAGCAAATGGAGATGGAGTTTTTCTGCCATCCCAGCCAATCGCAGCAGTGGTACACCTACTGGCGCGACCGCCGCATGAAGTGGTACACCAACCTCGGCTTGTCCAGCAATCGCCTGCAACTCCGCGAGCATGGCCAGGACGAACTCAGTCACTATTCCTGCGGCACGTCGGACATCGAATATGCGTTTCCGTTTCTCGGCCCCGGCGAATACGGCGAACTGGAAGGCATTGCCCACCGCGGCGATTTCGATTTGCGCAGCCACATGGAAGGCAAGCTCGATCCCAAAACGCGCCCGCTGGAACTGGAAAAAGGCCCCGACGGCAAGCCACGCCACCGTGGCAGCGGCAAAGATTTAACCTACTTCGACGACATGAAGAAGGAGCGCTACACTCCCCACGTCATCGAACCCGCCGCTGGCGCCGATCGCGCCACGTTGGCCTTCTTGTGCGAAGCGTATCACGAAGATCAAGCGCCCGACGAAAAGGGCGAAATGCAAACCCGCGTGGTGCTCAAATTTCATCCCCGCATCGCCCCGCTGAAAGCCGCCGTCTTCCCGCTGGTGAAAAAAGACGGCATGCCGGAAATGGCCCAGGAAATCTATCGGGCGCTCAAGCAGCAAATGAACGTTTATTACGACGAGAAAGGGGCCATCGGCCGCCGCTACCGCCGCCAGGACGAAGCCGGCACGCCGTTTTGCATCACCGTCGACGGCCAATCGCTGCAAGATAAAACCGTCACCCTCCGCGACCGCGATTCGCTCCAGCAATCGCGCATTAAGGCCGACGACATCGTTGACGAAATCCGCAAACGCATCGAAAAATGACCAATGACCATCCCGGCGCGCCGGGACCAATGACCAATGCATGTTGATCCCTGATTGTCTTCATTGGTCATTGGTGCTTGGGAATTGGTCATTCTGCTGCTCCGTACCCTCCGTGGCTCCGTGGTGATTAATCGGCATGCTTCCTGCGCTCAGCCAAGTCTGTTCGCTACCTTCGCCGTTTGAAAAAGACGTCGAAGATTACGCCGCCGGCCATTGCGGAGCGATCGAAATCTGGCTCACGAAGCTGGAAACTTATCTGCAATCGCACCGTGTCGACGATGCACGGCGGTTGCTGGAAAATAATAACGTGTCCGCACCGGTGGCCAGTTTCCAAGGCGGACTGCTCATTTCGCAAGGCGATGCCCGGCGAGAACACTGGAATCACTTCGAGCGCCGCCTGGAACTGTGCCGCACTCTGGGAATTGGCACAGTAATTATCGCCGGCGACGTGCTCGGCCCGCTCGACGAACAAGCTTTCGGCCGCCTGCAAGCGTCGCTAACTCAGGCGGCCGCCAAAGCCGGCGAGCACGGCCTGCGGCTCGCGCTGGAATTTCAGGCGAAAGCCACGTATCCCAACAATTTGCAATCTGCCGCCGCGCTCGTCGAAACCATTGCCAGCCCGCACCTGGGCCTCTGCCTTGATGCGTTTCATTTTTTCACAGGCCCGAGCAAAGAGTCCGATTTGGCGTATCTCACCGCCGACAAACTATTCCACGTGCAATTGTGCGATTTGGTGTGGCAGGCGCGCGAATTTGCCGCCGACGGCGACCGCATTCTTCCCGGCGATGGCGATTTTCCGCTCTTCACCATTGTGGAGCGGCTACATGAAATCGACTACCGTGGCTGTGTTTCGGTCGAGCTGATGAACCCGGCCATCTGGCAAATCCCCGCGCGGCAATTCGGCGAGGTGGCCGTGACCGCCATTCGCAAAGTGCTGGGATTGGCCAGCATGAGTTAAGCGCGTTGTAAAGCCGCCGATGGCATCGGCGGGAACCGCCAATTGACACCGCCTCGACCAATCAATTTAATCTGCCTTCATGGGCAGAACCCTAGGTTACCATTACGTGAAATCCGGCTACGGTCTGTGGCTGCCGGGTGATTCCAGAGGCCATTGGTCGGAAGCATGGGATGAACAGATCGGATTCATCGAACCGCATATGCTTCACGGCGGTGATCCAGTGCGCGAGCGCATGGCGCGGGAACGAATGAAGCAGCCGCCCGTGCGATTGGACACAGCAATGATCGCGGCGGTCGAAAAAGCAATTTCCGCCTGCGCAGCGTCATCGCCTTGGAAAATTGTCGCTGCCTCGATCGAGTCAACCCATCTTCATCTGCTGCTGACATATTCGGGGATGGATATCGAGAGAACGGCAAAGTGGCTCGCCCAGCAGATGACCAAAGAAGTGCATGCCCAAACCAAGCACGAAGGGCCAGTGTTCTGTAAGAACTATTGGTGCAGCTACATGTTCGATGAATCACATTGGCGGAACACCATTCGCTACATCGAACGACACAATGAACGGCGGGGAGAAGTGAGCCGGCCGTATCCGTTTCTTTACGGCGGCGATTGAATGGGGAATCGATGGTAGCGCACCGCCGATAACATCGGCGGCTTTACATCGGATGACATCCCGCTATCGCCGGCTATCAACGCGGCAAGATTTACATCATCGCAACTGTGACAGTTTGTCGGCAAATAGATCGAGCCGCCCCTTCAAATTGGAGAGCAGCGGATACGGGGCGGCGTCTTCTGCCGAGTGGGCATAAAACGATTGCCCGGGCGTCGCTTGTGGAGTGCGCAGCAGTGCGGCGGCGTGATTGATTTCGTGCAGTTGCCGATCGACGTTTTCCAGCGTTTCCGCCGTGCGGCGGTTGGCGTGCCACAAAAGATTTAGCCGCAACACCAATCCCAACACCAGCCCGAATTGGCCCGCCAGCGTCAGCGACATCCCAATGCCCCACAGGTCGCCGCGGCGACCCACGAACGACCACGCCAACATGGCGCCGCCGCCGGCCAAGGCCATTAGTCCCAGCGACATCAGGCACCATGCCAAAAGCGAACCTCGACGACGAGATTTGCCGGCGTGGTTGCCGGCAGAACTTGGCACGTGGGTACTCGAAAGCGTTGCCGGCCGAAGCACAATGGGAGCTGCTGAATGCACAGAATGAGAATGTGCCGCTTCCGGCTTCAGAGACAAACCTAAGCGTTTTTTCAAGCTTCGCAATTGTTCGTCCAACAGCCAATCGTCTTGTTCGAAAGCCGGCAGGGCACGGTGTAGTTGAACGGTCATTGCGGCGGGGATTGCTGCAGCAACGTTTGAAGATGCGTTCCGCCGAATTTCCCAGTTGGGCATTTCTACAGCGGCGGATTCGGGAGAAGAGGGATACACGTTGCGCTTCAGGAAACGGCCGCATTGGGCACAACGGGCCGTATCACCGGCGGCAATGGCAGGCACATCTTGTTGGCAATTCTGGCACCACATAACCGGCGAGGATCCTGAGGATTGACGAAACACAGACCCGGCCCCCCTCCGGGCAGCAATACATTTCCGCGCGTAGGGAAAATAGCCACACATCTGTAGCCATCGACAGGGGCTATAGCAGACTGTAAGGGTTCCGGCGACTTTCCCGTGATGGAAGCAATACCAAGAAAGAAATGGCGGACTGCCGCCATTTGGGCAAGCATGCTAGCTAAAGATGCCAGCCTTGATTCCATGCTGCTATTTCAAGGCAGCCCGTACGGCGTCGAGCACTTTCGTCTGCGCTTGTTCAAACGGCCCTTTCACAAATGCTCCGGCGGCCGCTTTGTGTCCGCCGCCGCCGAATTGCTCGGCCAGCTTGCTGCAATCGACTGCGCAACGACTGCGGAAACTGACTTTGGCGTCGCCGTTGGGTTGTTCCACCAGAATCACTGCCATCTGCGTGCCGCCCACGTTCAAAGTCATGTTAATGATGTCTTCCGTATCCGATGGAATCGCCCCCGTGGCTTTAAAATCGTCCTGCCGCACGGCGGTGTGAATGAACCGCCCTTCGATTTCCGTTTTGGCACACGCCAAAATACGGCCGGTCAAATTCAGCCGCGCCAAACTTTCCTGTTCGTACAGCGAGTTGTAAATGCCGCTGGGCTTGGCCCCGGCATCAATCAGCGCGCCGCCCGCGCGGAATGTATCGCCGCGTGTGGAACCAAAGCGGAACCAGCCGGTATCGGTGGCGATGGCCGCAAACAGCGGCGTGGCAATTTCCGGCGTGAGCCGCACCCCTAAATGCTGGGCCGCCTCCAACACCAGCCGCCCCGTTGCTTCCGCCTCCACGTTTTTAAACTCCTCGGCGCCCAGGTCATCCGCGCTAACGTGATGATCGAGCACGATTTTTTTCGCCTTGGTCGCCCGCACCACATCGGCCATGGGGCCCAGTTGCGCCCAAGCGCTGGTGTCCAATATCATCAAAAGCTGAACATCTTCCAAATCTGCCTGCCGCACTTCCACGTTAATGGTTTGAATGCGGCGATGCGGATCGATGAAGCGATAGTTTGGCGGAGTGGCTTGGCCGTTGACAATCCGAACCTGTTTGCCCAGCGCATCGAGAATGCCAGCCATGCCCAGTTCGCTCCCCAGTGCGTCGCAATCGGGCCGAATGTGGCTGACCAGTAAAAATCGCTGATGGGCCTTGATGACTTCCACAAATCTTGGCCAGTTAATGCTCATGCGGTTCACTCGGTATGGGTGCGGCTGATTCCTATCAGGGCTGCTCATGGGCGAATTGTTGGAATGCTTTTTCGGCCGCAGCCACGTCCCGGGCCAGTTGGGTCTTCAAGGCATCGACATCGGCAAATTGCACAATGTCGCGGAGACGTGCCAGGAAGTCAACCTCCAGCGGCTGGCTATAAAGCGAATCGTGAAAGCCGATCAAATGCACTTCCACCTTCAAGGTTTGCTCGCCGAACGTCGGATTGGAACCCACGTTGATGGCCGCCGGCCATGTCGCGCCTTCGGCTGTGCACCGGCCGGCATACACGCCTACGCCCGGCAGCAGCGTATCGACGGCATCCACATTCGCCGTGGGGAAACCGATTTTTGCCCCGCGCGCCGCACCATGTCGAACCATTCCACGAATCCGATACGGGTGCGTCAACATTTGATTGGCTTGGTCAATCTGTCCAGCGGCAATGCACTGCCGCACGCGAGAACTCGAAACCGGCGCCCCAGCAAGCATCAAGGGTTCCACCACTTCCAGCGCAGTGCCCTGTGCCGCGCATAATTGCCGCAGCACTTCGATATTGCCTGCCCGATGGTGGCCGAAAAAAAAGTTCGTCCCCTCGACCATGGCGCGGGCCTGGAGCGTATTGCCTACGATTTTTTTAAAAAACTGTTCGGGCGAAAGTTGTAAAAGTGCGTCGTCGGTGGGATAGGCGATGGTAGTGTCGACCCCCAGCTCGGCCAGCAGCTCCGCTTTGCGGTCGGTCCAAGTGAGCGGTGGCGGTGCGTGCTGCGGGCGCAACAAGCGCACAGGATGCGGATCGAACGTGAACACCACCGCGGGGCCACCACACTGCCGGGCCTGAATTAAAAGCCGCTCCACGATTCGCGCATGCCCCCGGTGCACACCGTCAAAATTGCCAATGGCCACGGCCCCGCCTCGGACTGCAGCGGGCAAATCGGCAAGATCACGCAACAGCTTCATGCGAGGAATATAATTAATTTGGAAATACGGATCACGAATCAAAAATTATCGGCGGTTTTGCCTCTGGGTTCAACTCGCGTCGTCGAACCACGGCCTTTTTGTTATCCTAGAATATAGTGGGGTGGTAACTACCTTCTCTCACTGCAAATCAGCCACACATGGACGATAAGCAAATTTTCCTGTCGACCGAATTAGCTCACCGGCTGGCGGCGATCGACATCGGCTCCAACAGCGTGCGGCTCATGGTGGCGGAACCGCTGCGCGGCGGCAATTACCGAATTTTGGACGAAGAGCGCGAGCCCACCCGGTTGGGCCGCACCCTCAGTTCCACGGGCACACTCGATGCACAGGCCGTGGAGCTTACCCTGGCAGCCTTGCGGCGGTTCAAACAAATTGCCGCCGGTTATCAAGTGGCGGAGCTGAGGACCATTGCCACGTGTGCCGTGCGCGAGGCTGTGAACGGGCCTGAGTATTGCCGCCGCGTGAAAGACGAAGTGGGCATCGACGTGGAAGTCATCAGCTCCGATCTGGAAGCTCACCTGGCGTTTTACAGCGTTCAGCGGGCTTTTGACCTCAGCGGCAAAAATGTGGTCGTGGCCGACATTGGCGGCGGCAGCACCGAGATTGTGCTGGCCAGCGGCAATGTCATTGAATCGATCGTCAGCACCTCGTTGGGGGCGGTGCGGCTCACCGAAATTTACGGCAACGGGCCGGGCATGGCCGGCGAAGATTACCAGCGGATGATCGATGCCATCGACCGTACCCTGAAGAAGCAGGCCCAGCGCGAATTCTTTCCCCCTCACCTCCTGATTGGCTCCGGCGGCACCTTCACCAGCATGGCCGAAATGATGATGGCCTCGCGCAAGCAGGTCGGTTTGCCGACGCGTGGCTATTTGCTCTCGCGGGCTGAAGTCAGCCACATGCTCGATCGCCTCCGCAAAATGCCGTTAAAAACCCGGCGGCAAGTCCCGGGGTTGGCGCCCGATCGGGCCGACATCATCGTGGCGGGCATTGCGGTGGTCGATCGGTTGATGCGGCACTTCAAAGTCAACTTGCTGCAAGTTCACAGCCGCGGGGTGCGCGACGGTTTGTTGCTGACGATGATCGACAACACTCTGGGCGCTCCCAGCGCAAATCCGGCGGATCGAGAAGCTGCCATTAATCGCTTCGCTGCCGCTTGCACCGGTGAGTACGAATTGGCGCATGGCCGCCAGGTGGCGCGCTTGGCCGGCCGGATTTTTGAACAAATCGCCGAGCAATTCCGCCTAAACCCGGACGATCGCCCGCTGTTGGAAGCGGCTGCCCGCTTGCAGGACGTGGGCTACTTGATCAATTACGATCAACATCACAAGCACAGTTATCATTTGATTTTGAACAGCCGGCTGGCCGGTTTCCGCCCGCGAGAGTTGGAGCTAATCGCCAACATTGCCCGGTATCACCGCGGCGCGCGTCCCAAGCAAAAGCACGCCAATTTCCGTCAGCTTCCCTCCGAAGATCAGCGCCGCGTGGAACAATTGGCCGCGATCCTGCGTCTAGCCGGCGGATTAGATCGCAGCCATAGCCAACAAGTGAAAGACGTAACGCTAGGGCGGACTGACAAGCACGCCGAGAAAAAATTGGAACTCCTGGTGCACTCCGAATTCAATCCGGAAGTCGATTTGTGGGGCGCCCGCCGGCGCACCAAATTATTTAAGCGGGTATTCGGAACGAAGCTCGGCGTGGAGTGGGCTGGCGAGCAAAAATCGAATGATTCTTCATTGGCCGATTTGAAATCCGACCACTTTCAAGTCCAGGGGTTGCAACCCCTGGACTTGCCTTCCCAAACCGGAAAAACTTCCAACGGTGCGGCTCACAGCAACGGCGCTAATGGCGCTTCGAATGGCACAAAGCAAACCAACGGCCGCTCGCCAAAATCTGCTCGCAAATCGCGCGAGCTGGAACGCTAAATCATTCGCGCTTGGCATCAGAGTCGCTTGAGAAGCTTATCGTATTCAGCGTGCGAGCCGATCCAATGCCACGTGATCGCATCGCCTTCCAGCAGCCCGATTGCACGCCCTCCCAACCCAACTCGCACGGAATATAGTTGCTGCTGACCGTGGATTCGTTTGAAGTGCAAACCAGGATGGGCCGGGTTCTGCCGCCAAATTTGCTAGCTTTTTCGCGCTTGTTCTTTTACTGCATCCGGCAGCTTTGAGAAGAGAGCGACGAATCCTTCCGTAACTCGGGACTTCATAGCTCATCGAAGCCCACATCTCGCACACGGCCAGAGCGAATTTCTTTCCTGGCCTCTTCCGCCAATTTTGCCAGTGCATCCGGGGAGCGAGAGAAACTTTCTTGCCAGCGTTGTTCGTCGGCAATCTCTTGGAGAATCAATGCGGCAAGCGCATCCTGATCGTCAGGAGGCAGCTTTGCCATGGCGTCGATTGCTTCTTGAAGTAATGTTGTCATCGCTAAACCTCCCAGCCATTATAGCCCGTCGGCGCACAGTTTGGAAACGAAAACGCACTGCCAGGGTGAACCCCAATCCACAGCACGCTTATGCTGCTTTCGGTTGTTCAATCCCCGCTTGCGATTCCTCCGCATGGCGCACAAACGTGTCGGCCTGGGCAAAGGCAATTTCCAATCCCGCGGCGTGAAACGAATGGTCGATCGCCATGTTCATTTGATGCCGCACGGGCAACAGTGCATCCACGTTGCCGACGAACACTCGTAGCTCAAAGTCCAGCGACTTCTCGCCGAACCCCATGAATACGGCTTTCGGCGGCGGGGTTTTCAGCACTTCCGGGGTTTTGGCGGCTACTTCCAACAGCAGCCGCTGCGCTTGCTCGGTATCGGAACCATAGGCAATGCCCACGCGCACCACCAGCCGAATGACGGAGTCCGTTAACGTCCAATTCACCAGTCGGCCGCTGACCAAGTCTTTATTGGGCAGGATCAATTCCTTGCGATCGGCATCGACAATGGTCGTGGCCCGCATCCGAATGCGCGACACAACGCCGGTGACATCGCCCACCGTCACGGTATCGCCGATGCGGACCGGCCGCTCCACCAGCACAATCAAGCCGGAAACGAAATTCGCGAAAATCTCCTGCAGCCCGAAGCCCAGCCCGAACGACATCGCCGCAATCAGCCATTGCAGCTTGCCCCAGCCGATGCCGATGGCGGCGCCGGCAAAAGCAATCCCGATCACAACGGTCAAATACCGCGTCACCGCCACCAGGGCGTAACGCACGCCATGGTCGAGCCCTAAGCGATCCAGCACGGTAATCTCCAAAAGGCTCGGCAAATTGCTGGCCGCCACAACGGTCAGCGCCGCCACAACAGCCGCTTCGAGCAAATTAGCCAATGTGATGGGGACGGGATGATTGGCATCGACGCCCACATCAGGCCACAGCGTCACCTGATTGAAAAATTGCAGCGCCGGGAACATATCGAACCACACCAAACACAAGCCCACGGCCAATGCCAGAGTCGCCAAATTGTGAAGCAGCCGGAGTGTTTGGGCGTCGACTTTTTCCTGATCGATGATCGACGCGGGAGAGGCCAAGGCAGCAAATCCGTGCGCAGACGTCGAAACAACTCCGGCGCCGCCCACGGCGGGACCAATGACTCGTCTGGTCGAATTTGCCGAATGGATCGTGCGGGCCGCTGCTTTCATCGCCAACCGACGATATAGGCCAGTCAGCCAAATGGAAGCTAAAGCATGCACAACGACTAATCCCAGGACCAACCAAACCGTCGATTGCAGACGACACGCTAAACGCAACGCCGTGTAGTAATAACCCACGGTTGCCAAAACCGCCAAAGTTAGCGGGAGCGTCAGCAAAACCAAAAAAGTCGGCAACGACAGTCGGTGGGTCCAAGTGTCCGATCTCAATGCCATCAACCGGTGGAGCGATCCCAGCGGTGGCTTTAACGATATATACACAAATCCGGCCACCACCAACTGTCCGGCGATAAACACCAGCCGTCCCAGCGAATCTTTCCAGCCGTCGTTGGATTGCGCTTGGAACATCGCCACGATTAAAATCGCCGGTGTACCGGCCATGGCGAACCACGTTAACTGTCGACGCAGAGCAAGCAACAAGTGGCCGGGCCAACCGAAGTGTGCTTGCGCCAATCCGTCATGCCGGCAAATTTGCCTGACCAGCAAGATCGGCAACACAACGACAGCGCTGATTTGCAGCGCCGTTCCCAAGGCTTCTGGAAATTCGCCGTGCGCCGCAGTTCCTCCGACAAGTAGCCAGCCCACAAACCAAGCCATTGCCGGCCAGACCGCGGCAATCAGCAGTGTCGCCGCCGCCGTTTGGCAGGCGCGGCGCAGCGCCGGATGCCCTGTCGAATGATTGTCCGTCGCCGCGGCGTGTGACCAATTGCAAATGGCCGTTCGCAGCCGGCGCTGAGCCATCACCCACGGCACTAACAGCGCAATCGCCAACAAGCTCCAGGCAATATTGCTCCGTGCCCCATCGATCAATTCCTCGGCCGCGGACCACCAATTCCCCGGTCCCGCCAACCAGCCGGCCGCACCAAGGATTTTGCCGCCGTCGGCCGGCGACAGGGGATGCGTGCTCCGAATCCACAGCACTCGCTGGTCAATGTAATCGCGAAAACCGTCGGCTTTGGTCAACAGCTCGCGCTGCTTGGTATCCACGTCGACCAGGGCGCTGAAGTACGAGTTGTCGTCGTCGATCAACGCCTGCAGGTACTTTCGCTTGGTTTCCATCAATCGACGCAAATCTTCCGGCTTGGCCGCGCTGTCTTTCGACAGGCTGTTGCACAACTCTCGCACGCGGGAATCGAGATTGCTTAAATCGTCCAACTCCTCCTGAAATTCAAACAACTCTAGTTGCACGCGAGTAATTTCCTCTTGCCGCTGGCGCACGGCGCGGCGATCGGCTTCGACCAGCGCCAACTCGCTGCGCTGCTTCAACAGCATTTGACCAATCGCTTCGGTCAAACCCGTGACCCCAACTTTGTCGTTGGCTTGCTTGAATTGATCGTTGACCTTCTCCAGCTGCGCGACAACCGCTTCTCGCTGGCTGGCCACTTGTTCAATCGCTTTAGTCAGTTGCTGCCGCCTGTCGGTCAATCCACTGTTTTCATCCGCCAATTTACGAATCGCAGGCACGGCCGTGGCCGCTGCCCAATGCGCTTCGGACGCCTGCTGATTGGCCTCCGCTTCGCGGCGAGAATTCACCGCATCACGCCAGGACGCCACACGTTTTTCCAGTTCCTCGACCGAACGAGAAGCTGCTTCGCGCTGTAGGCTAAGCAGTTCAGTCGCCGTGGCATCGTAGGTTTGAAGTTCTTTTTCCGAAAGTGCGATTTCCGATTCCAGCGACAGTCGCCGAGCGTGCCGGGCGATATGCCGCGCTTGCATGACAGCCTTTGAATCGCCGGTTGCCGCGGAATCGTCGCTTGCGGTGGCAGAGTTGGATTGTCCCAACTCGTCAAGTTTAACGCGCGCAGCCGCGATGGCTTGCGGAATTTCCAATCGCCGTGCGGCCCGCTGCTGCTCCTCCTGCTCTAGCTTATCGCTGGTCTTATGAGCAGCTTCCAACGTTTGCTCGGCCGTGCCAAGCATCTCCTCCCACCGATCCGTGGCGGCTCCGGCCGGCAAGGGTGTCGCAGCGCTGGCTTGTTCAGTCGGCTTGGCGGCGATTTCGCGCTTGCAAATTTCCAATTGATAGGGCGCGGCAAGCCGCTGTTTTTCCAATTCCGTCGTGCGAGAGCTTTGCTTGTCGACCTGCGTCAAATCATCCAATGCCTGCCGGTACAGTTCCAGTAATGTAGCACGATCGGGTTGGTCCGCGTCGGTCGCGGCTTCCAGGTCTTTGATTCGCGCGGCAATTGTATCAACGGAAATGCTGCCGCCGGTTGATTTGGGATCGCCGGACTTAGCATCGGCTAAGTTGGCATCGCCAGATTTCCCGCTCGCAGGTTTTGCATCGGCTGAATTCGCGCCGGTTCCCGCATTGTCGCCCGCAGGCGGGTTTGGTCTTGTGGCGTTAGCAACTGCATTACCTGCAGCCGGGCGTTGAGCATTGCCGGAATCAGAAGATGCCGTCCCGCTCCGATGCGCAGCCATTGCCGCTCTGTGGCACACGGCTAATAAAACCACCGCGTAAATCAGCCCGTGCCCAAATCGCTTCGGATGATTTCTGAATCCGTTATTGGATGCAGTGAGCGAAATCGCATACATGACATCGGTTCTCCGCTGATCCTGTCCTCAGATTATTGCGACGCGCTGCCGAGTCGGGCCACGTCTTGTCAGTCGGCTAAATCCCAGGGGGCGAAAGGTAGCGGTTTTGCCGGAAGGCGTCGATGTCGGTTCGCTCCGCCCAATATCCCCCGCGAGGGCTCCTAACGTGAAAAAATCAGCCCAGGAAAATGCCATTTTGACGCTCAAAACAACGCCAAATGTTCTATATTTCGTTGCACGACGCCGCACACCGCACACGGTGGCTCGGATCGTGGTCAGACCGTCTTGACGTAACCCGTTGGCGTGTTTTAACGTGTGCGGATTCACAAAGCGACAAATTGACTAAACTCTTTAAATTTCGGGGTTGTTCACGATGAATCGAAAGCCGCTCCCGCTACCGGTGTTGGTATTGTTCGCCGTAGGTTTGCTATCTGCCGCCATGTGGTTGGCGAGCGGTGGTTCCGCACACGCCCAGCCTGGAGGGGGACCTCCAGCGCCGGATACCGTGGGCGGCGCGCCGGCCGAAACCGCCGGGGGCATTCAGTTGTGGGAACCCCTAACCAGCAGCAAATACAGCGGCATTGAAAAGTTTCTGCTGTTGCTAAACGTCGCCGTGGCTTTGGCCGGTTTGGGTTACGCCTTCATGTTGGTCGGCCAGGTGAAAAATGCCGATCAAGGCACACCGCGCATGCAGGAAATTGCCCATGCGGTGCGCGAAGGGGCCGACGCCTATTTGTTCCGCCAGTTTCGCGTGGTCGGTTTATTGATCGTCGTCATTACCGTGGCGCTGTATTTCGGCGCCAAATCGACCGGCGCACCAGCGGAAATATCGTGGGGTCGGGCCATTGCGTTTTTGGTCGGGTCAACATTCTCCGCCACTGTCGGTTTCGTCGGAATGCGGTTAGCTACGGTAGGCAACTTGCGCGTTGCGGCTGCCGCGCAAAATAGCTTTGGCAGCGCTTTGCAACTGGGTTACCGCACCGGCACCATCACCGGCATGTTGACCGATGGCCTCGGCCTGCTGGGCGGTTCGATTATCTTTCTGGCCTACGGCGAGCACGCTTACGAGGCGCTGCTGGGCTTCGGATTCGGCGGCACGCTGTTGGCATTATTCATGCGAGTCGGCGGCGGCATTTATACGAAAGCCGCTGACGTGGGGGCCGACCTGGTCGGTAAGCTCGAAGCCGGCATTCCGGAAGACGATCCGCGAAACGCCGCCACCATCGCCGACAACGTGGGCGACAACGTCGGCGATTGCGCCGGTATGGCCGCCGATATTTTCGAAAGTTACGAAGTCACCATCGTGGCCGCCATGATTTTGGGGATCGCCAGCTTCGGACATAAAGGCGTAATTTTCCCGTTGTTGGTCCGGGCCATCGGCGTCATCGCCAGCATCATCAGCACCTACAGCGTGAAGGCCGGCGACAAGGGCACCGCCGGCGAAGCCATGAAAAGCGTCAATAAAGGCTTCATCATCGGCTCGGCGCTCAGCATCCTCGGCTTCATGGTTTTGGGACTTGGCTATTTGCATTTCTCTCCTGAGTATTTGCAAACGTACACGCAGGCGGTTCCAGGATTCCCCGGCGCGACGGCCGACAACGTGACGGCTGGCTTACCGGTGTGGGCCACATTCGGTATCAATGGGCTCGACATGCGGCCCGCCTGGACCTGCCTGATCGGCATCATCCTCGCCGTCTTGTTGAATAAGTGCACCGAGTATTACACCGGCACGGAATATTCACCGGTGAAAAGCCTGGCCAAAGCCTGCCAAACCGGCCACGCCACGAACATCATCCAAGGCTTCGCCGTCGGATACGAAAGCACGGTGGCCGCGGTGCTGATTATTGCCGCCGCGATCATGGCCAGCGTGTTCGTTTACGCGGGCACCACGCCCACGTTCGTCGCCTTCGGCGTGGCGATGTGCGGCATCGGCATGCTCACGCTCACTGGCAACACCATTTCCATGGACGTCTTCGGCCCGGTGGCCGACAACGCCAACGGCATCGGCGAAATGGGCTATGACAAAGCCGCCATGGGCGAAGCGCGCTATAAGGAAGCCCGGCAAACGCTGGCCGATCTGGACGCCGTGGGCAACACCACCAAGGCCATTACCAAGGGCATCGCTATCGGTTCGGCCGTGATTGCCGCAGTGTCGTTGTTTAGCAGCTTTATCGTCACGATTGGATCGGGCGGCAAAGGCGAGAACGAAGCCATTTCCCAGGAAGCTTATAACGGTGTGGCCGCCATGCTCACGGTTTCCAACCCCACGCTGTTCATCGGTCTTTTAATTGGTGGGGCCGTGCCGTTCTTATTCAGCTCGATGACCATTCGCGCCGTCGGCCGTGCGGCCTTTTTAATTGTCAAAGAGTGCCGCATCCAGTTCCGTGATAAAGAAATCTGGGAAGGAAAGAAGAAACCCAACTACGGCCGCGTCGTAGACATCTGCACCGGCGAGGCGCAAAAAGAACTCATCGGTCCGGGAATGCTCGCGCTCTTCGTGCCGATTATTGTCGGCTTCACGTTGGGCACTATCGGTTTAGCGGGCTTCCTGGCGGGCATTATTGTCTCCGGTCAATTGCTGGCCGTATTCATGGCCAACGCCGGCGGCGCCTGGGATAACGCTAAGAAAACCATCGAAGACGAACCCCGCGATCTGGAGAAGAACACCGGCAAAGGCAGCGAAAAGCATAAGGCCGCCATCACCGGTGATACCGTGGGCGATCCGCTGAAAGACACCGCTGGGCCGGCCATCAACCCGCTCATTAAAGTCATGAACATGGTCAGCCTGCTCATCATCGGCCTGATTTTGCCCTACGACAAAAAGGCCATCGACTTACTGTCCAAGTTCAGCGTCACGGTTCAGGAAAAGCCGCTCGACACGTTCTTTTGGGTCGCCATCGTGGTCAGCGCGGTAGCGCTGGTCTGGGCCGTCTGGCAATCGAAGCGAGATACGCCTGAAATGGCCAGCAGTTAATCAGAGCGATTAGCAGTTAGCAATTAGCAATTGGCCAGCAGGAAGCAGCTAGTCGCCCATTGCGCTTGCCCGGACTAATTGCTAACGGCTTTTAAAATACTGCACCGCCCGTTCGTGTTTATGGGCCGCAGCCAGGCTGGTAAACGTCCCCAGGTTGCGACGCCGGCCGGTTTTCGGATTCTGCTTACGCGAATATAGCCGATATTTCCCAGTGCTAAGTTTGCGAATCATCGCTTTGGACTCCTGTGTCCCCGTCAAGCCCTGCCGTAAAAAAGTGCAACTCGCGGACCATTTTGCCGAAGAAAAGGTAAGCTTTTTGCTTGCAATTTTACGGCAGTTTGGTTTACAATTGCCTCATCAGTTTGGGGGTTTTGTCGAAAACTCTTCTGCCGCCTTGTTGTGGGGTATGCGCAGGGGGGATTGTGTTCAAGCCGGTAGATGCGAAATCGCTTTCTGCCGAAGCGCCTGGTCTGCGCTGCTTGAGCCGGCGGACCTTTTCTAGTCCATGCAAGCGGGGGTTGTTTCAGGGGAAGAGCTTACCGGAGGTAGATCATGTTCGGTTCACTGCGCGCTAGGAACGATCAACAAGAAGCCCTGCGCCCCTGGGCTCCTGCCCACCGCCTGCTGCCTGCCGCCAGCCACCGGCCGCGCTGGGCCTTCACGCTGGTGGAGTTGCTGGTGGTGATCGCCATTATCGGCATTCTAATCGCCCTGCTCTTGCCCGCCGTGCAGGCCGCCCGTGAAGCTGCCCGCCGCACGCAGTGCATGAACAATCTCAAGCAACTCGGCCTGGGGTGTTTGAGTTATGAAAGCGCCAAAAAAACGCTTCCGCCAGGGCACATTCAGAATTCAGGCGCGAATAACCAATGCAACAGAGGCGGTGGGCTCTATGAAAACTGGGCCTTGGACATTCTTCCCTATATCGAGGAAAAGCAGACGTGGAGCTTGTATCATTTCGACAAGACGAATGACGACGCTTCGAATGCTTTGGCCGAGCAAACATTGCTCCCGTCAATGGCTTGCCCCAGCGACCCGAACCCGCCGCAACTCGCCTACCCCGATATCTACATTGACACTCCTCAACGCGTGTATGCCAGCAGCTCGTACAAAGGCGTAGGCGGCCGTGCTTGGGGCAATGCTCCTTCCGATGGCGCCTATTGGGATACCTATCAGGCAGGCGCTGGTGAGTTAAGTCTGGCAGATAAGGGTCCGCTTCCCCAGATCATGCCAATTTCTAATTGTCCGATGGCGGCCTTCTCAAGCGCGCCGGTAAAGCTGAAAAACATCACAGACGGCGCCTCCAAATCATTGTTGGTTGGCGAATACACTACCGTCACCCAACCCACTGGCGGGCCGCCGCCGACAAGTCGCTCGGCATTCTGGGCGAGTAGCATTTATGGCAATGACGTGGGCAACATTGCATTACCGTATGCCTGCAAGGGCAATATGAACTCTGCCACCTGTACCAGTGCTATTGCCAGCACTAGCATGTTGATCGCGCTCGACCCGGACTACGACAAATGCATTGCCGTGCTTAGTACTGGCGGATCAGCTTGCAAGCGATCCTTTGCCGGCGTCCATAGCGGCGGGGGGGCCATTAATTTCGTCTTGTGCGATGGTTCCACCCGCGCTTTTACCATCACGATGGATCTGCGAATTCTCGCTTCCTTTGCCACCATCAGTGGAGCCGAAAGTTGGGAACTCCCCTGACGATCATCCGGCCGCTTAAAACACATGGCAGACTTGTCGCGCCAAAATTGCACGTCGACCGGTGATTTCCGCTGGGGCTCCTCGCCTTTCGCTGCTTACCCCTCAACCTTTACCCGCTGCTTGCCGCCCGCCGCTCACCGCCGGCCGCGCCTCGCCTTCACGCTGGTGGAGTTGCTAGTGGTGATCGCCATTATCGGCATTCTAATCGCCCTGCTCTTGCCCGCCGTGCAAGCCGCCCGTGAAGCGGCCCGCCGCACGCAGTGCATGAACAATCTGAAGCAACTTGGCCTGGGTTGTTTGACGTACGAAAGCACCAAAAAAACGCTGCCCCCAGGACATGTTAATAACTCCAGCGCAAGTAATGCCTGTAACAGAGCTGGCGGCCTATTTGATAATTGGGCCTTGGACATTCTTCCCTATATCGAGGAAAAGCAGACGTGGAGCTTGTATCATTTCGACAAGACGAATGACGACGCTTCGAACGCTATGGCCGAGCAAACATTGCTCCCATCCATGAGCTGTCCCAGCGATCCCAATCCGCCGCAACTTTCCTACCCTGAAGTTTATATCGACGCACCTCAACGTACCTATGCGACCAGTTCGTATAAAGGTGTCGCTGGTCGCGCCTGGGGAGATGCGCCTTCCGACGTTGCCTATTGGAGTACCTACCAATCTCTGGCAGGAGACCTGCGAACTCAAGACAAAGGTGCTCTACCGCAAATCATGCCCGTCTCTAACTGTCCAATTGCACTTCTGTCACACGCTCCCGTTAAAATCCATGATATTACCGACGGAACATCCAAGTCGCTGCTGATCGGTGAGTACACGACAGTCACCCAGCCAAGCGGCAATCCGCCGGTCAGCCGCGCCGCTTTTTGGGCAGATAGTCTGTACGGCAATGACTTAGGCAATATTTCCTTGCCCGTCGCCTGCAAAACCAATATGAACACTTGCAATGCCTCGGCCATGCAAGACTCTCTGGACCCCGACTATAATCAGTGCTTCGCCGTCCACGGGACATCGGGATCGCCATGCAAATATTCCTTCGCTGGCGTCCACGGTGGCGGCGGCGCTATTAATTTTGTCCTGTGCGATGGTGCGACGCGGGCCTTGACCATCACTACGGATATGAAAATCCTGGCCTCCTTTGCCACCATTGCTGGAGCCGAAAGTTGGGAACTTCCCTGACGATCATCCGGCCGCTTAAAACACATGGAAAACTTGCCGCGCCAAAATTGCACGTCGCTGCCCGATCTCCGCTGGCATTTCTCCCCCTTCCTCCCTCGCCCCACGTCCCTCGCCCTTCGGAACGTGCCCGCCGCTCGCCGCCGGCAGCGCTGGGCCTTCACGCTGGTGGAGTTGCTGGTTGTGATCGCCATCATCGGCATTTTAATCGCCCTGCTGCTCCCCGCCGTCCAAGCCGCCCGCGAAGCCGCCCGCCGCACGCAGTGCAGCGACAATTTGAAGAACCTGGGCCTGGGCTGCTTGAACTACGCATCCGCCAAAAAAACCTTGCCGCCGGGCAAAGTCATCGCCAGCACCACGACCGGCGGCGCCACTACCGCGTGCGGCCAAACCAACCCTTACGCGAATTGGGCGTTGAATATATTGCCATTCATTGAAGAAACAACCTTATACAGGCAATACCGGTTCGATCTTTCAAACCTCGACCCGACGAACGAGCCGGTGCGCAAAGCGATTTTGCCCGTCCAGTCTTGTCCTAGTGACCCTAATCCCCCATCGCTGCAGCTACCGCAAACTCAGCAAGAGTACAGCTTAAATATACCGATTGCCACCAGTTCTTACCGCGGAGTTGCTGGCCGTGGATTTTTTGCCGCAACCGATCCTGCAGAAGCTTATTTCGACAGTTACAAGGCTGGATCAGGGGGGGAAACGATGCGCGCCCTCGATAAAGGACCGCTCCCCGCCATTATTGTTGCGCCACCCACGGGTGCAACGCCCAATTGCGAAATGTCGATCCTTAGTCATAGCCCGGTCAAAATTACTCAAATTACCGATGGCACTTCCAAAACGCTTCTGATTGGTGAGTACACCACTATTACACAGCCGGAGCCGGTGACAACCGGCGGCGCCATCGTAAGCCGGTCCGCATTTTGGGCCAGCAGTGTGTTTGGAAACAGTTTGGGCAGCGTCACGCTACCCGCAGCGGCAACCGACACTTCGGCCACGGGCTGCCGAGGCAACCCTTTAGGCTGCAATGCCAATGCCACTTCCATCACGCTGGATCCGGATTACGACAAGTGCGCCAATGGCACCTATGCCACTTTTCCCCAACCCTGTTACCGCACTTTTGCCGGCGTGCACGGGGGCAACGGAGCCATTAACTTCGTCCTGTGCGACGGCTCCGTGCGCGTGTTTTTGGCCACCATGGACATCCGCATTCTCTCCTGCCTGGCCACCATTTCTGGCGGCGAAAGCGCTGAACTGCCGTAGCTGGCCTTAGTTTTTGTCGAAAATTGGGCCGCGCTTTTGCTATGCTGCGAATCTCGAAAGCGCCCCGCTGAATTCACAGCGACATGGGCGCGCGTGAATTCTGATCGTTGCTTGAATTTTGCGACAGTGATGCACCGCACCGCCGATTTTTGCAAAATCCGCTGGAAATCCCAACCCGGATGCAGACGAGCTTACAATCACCACTACCCCCAGCAATTGCCCTGTCGCGCACGAAAAACCCCCGGTCGCCATCGACCGGGGGTTGGGCGTGCCCTCTCAATGCTGCACATCAACGCTGCAAATCATTCGAAGCCAATCATTGCTGCTGCACGTCCAGGGTTTGATAAAACTTAGCCGGATGTTGCTGCGGATCATACTTGGCAATTACGCCCGCCTGCTCGAATTCCGCCCGCATTTTCACCGGCCGCCCATAGCCGTTGTCGCTGACCGATTCCGGCGCGAACGGATGAAACGACAAAATGGCGTCGCTCCCGCGAATGTGTCCGTACCAATCGCGCCCGGGATTGAAATCGGAAACCGGCCGCGCCGCCGACTCGTGACAGCGCATGCAACTGGCGGAATCGACCTGCACAAACCCGGCCTCGTAATTGGTCGGCACAATATTGAAACCGGCCGCCGTGGTTGGAGCATAGGTTTTCACACCGCTAGGCGATTGCTGCCACACTTCGCCCGACACCGAACGAAAGACCGTGCCGGAGAGCAATTGGCCGACCAGCTTGTCGTCGCTCAACGGTGGCAACGAATCGACGCCAGCGGTTTGCCGGAACACGTGCATCGCCGGTTGCTTATCCGCCAGCAAGAGCACTTTCATTTCCAGCGGTTGCTCCAGATGATCGATGGCTGCCGCCAGCTTCGGCTGGTTTTGCCAATCGGGCCGCAGCGCTTTGATTCGCTGCGCCAAATCGGCCGCCGTGGGGAACGGCCGGAACACGTCGACATCCCACGATCCGTACTGCCGAGTGCGCGTGCGCAGTTCAAAGGTGTAGGCATATCCGTCCGGACCGGTCATCGTCAGCGCTTCGCCCACCACGGCCCCGACCGGAAACGTCCAGGCGTAGCCGTCGGTGGTGTCGCCTCGCAAGCGCTTGCGAAACCAAACCACGGGCCGCGGCCGATCGTTGGAATCGCGCGGCAACCATACAAAGCGGAAAGCTTCCACGCCGCTGGTCCGTTGGGTTCCCGCCGGGCTACCCCAGGGGAATTCACGATTGCCATTCCCGTACGGCTCCGAGCCATTGGCCGAAATGTTGTAGTACGCCGAATGAATGCCCTGCAAGCTGCCGCTCCATTCCTGATAGGCGCGGGGCATTTCTTGCTCGGTATACAAAATCAAACGTGGGTCTTTGAGAATCTTCTGCAAACTGGGGTCATCAACCCGCGGCAGCAGCTTACGAAGCCGCTGTTCCTTTTCGGCCGACATCAGCCGAACCGTGCCGGCTGGCGTGGCCGTGGCTGACATTGCCGAAGGATTGGCTGCAGCAGCCTCGGCAGGGTGTGCGACACTCGCCGCGATTTCAGCCTTCGGGGCTGCTTTCTCGGCCCCTTGTCCCGAAGTGCCCAAGGCCACAAGCGCAATCAACAAACTCTGCATCGTTACGTCTCCTTACAACAAACAACGATCTGCCGACCGCGGCAGCCTAACGTGGCCGCTCCGCAGCGCGGTCAGCGACAAACGCTCGATGGATCAGCCGCTGCGTGCTGTCACTCGGGACTCGCTAGAAGCGGCGGTAAAAGGTGGGATGCAAACAGGCGGGAACGGGCAGCCGGAAAACTCTTCGCAAACTACCCGTTTGGTTGCAGAGAGGCTAGCAAGCAGAAAAACGGTCCTCAATCCCCCCACATAAAAAATGAAATCACTGTCTTACGCTGTCACATCAGAATCACCTAACGCATCACATTACCTAAGCAGCCTTTTATTTCACAATTACGAGAACATAAGAAGGACTGTCAACCTAGGCAACGCGCAACGTATTTGAATAGGTAACTCACAATGAATGCGAAAAGCCAATTCAATACCGTCGAAATAAGAAAAGAATTTTTTTGCCATTCATTGGGCGGAGTAAAAATCCGAAATTTAGGAGGTTTTGCGAATACTTCGGCTTCGAGGATAGAGCAGCTCGCTGGCCCGGCCATTGGCTCACTCTTCCCAATCCAGCGTTCGCTCCACCGCTTGCCGCCAAGTTGCCTGTCGACTGGCCCGTTCGTCGGGCGACATGTTCGAATGAAACTTACGATCGAGCGCCCAATTGCCTACAACATCGTCCAGGTTTTCCCAGAATCCGACCGCCAACCCGGCCAAGTACGCTGCACCCAACGCAGTGGTTTCGGCCACCACCGGCCGCACCACAGGTACTTCGAGCAAGTCGGCCTGAAATTGCATCAAACCGTTGTTCACGCTCGCCCCGCCATCAACTTTAAGTTGTGCGAGCTTGGTGCCGGAATCTTGCTCCATGGCGTGCAGCACTTCGGCGGTTTGGAAAGCCATCGACTCCAATGCCGCCCGAGCAATGTGGCCGGTCGTGGTTCCCCGCGTGAGTCCAAAAATCGCCCCGCGCGCATGCGGATTCCAATGCGGCGCGCCCAGACCGACAAAGGCCGGCACAAACACCACGCCGCCGGCATCCGGCACGCTGGCGGACAGCGTTTCTATTTCAGAACTCGATTGGATGATTTTCAGCCCGTCGCGCAGCCATTGGACCACCGCGCCGGCGACAAACACCGAACCTTCCAAGCAATATGTGGTTTGGCCGGCGATTTGCCATCCCACCGTCGTGAGCAGTTTGTTCCTGGAACTCACCGGTCGTGGGCCTACGTTCAGCAGCATGAAGCAACCGGTTCCATACGTGTTTTTGGCGCTGCCTTTCTCGAAGCAAGCCTGGCCGAAGGTGGCCGCTTGCTGATCGCCGGCGCAACCGCTGATGGGAATGGGTGCGCCAAACAGCTCGGGCAACGTTTCGCCATAAACTTCACTGCTGGATCGCACTTCCGGCAAGATGGCGCGTGGCACGCCGAGCAACTTCAGCAGTTCGTCATCCCAAGAAAGCGTGTGAAGATCGAACAGCATAGTACGGCTGGCATTGGTCACATCGGTGATATGTCGGCGACCACCGGTTAATCGCCAGATTAAAAACGAATCGACCGTGCCAAACAGCACTTCGCCACGCTCAGCCCGTCCGCGCAAGCCCGGAACCGTATCAAGCAGATATTTGATTTTCGTTCCGGAAAAATAGGCATCGATGACCAGGCCAGTTTTTTGCTGCACCAACGGTTCCGCTCCGTCGGCTTTCAAGCGATCGCAAATCGGCACGCTGATGCGGCTTTGCCAAACGATGGCATTGGCCACCGGGCGACCGGTATCGCGCTCCCACAAAATTGTCGTTTCACGCTGATTGGTAACGCCCAGTGCGGCCACTTCGGCGGCCGTGCATTGGGCCTGCTGCAACACATTCCGCGCCACGGCAAGTTGCGAATTCCAGATCGCTTCTGGATCGTGTTCAACCACGCCCGGCGCCGGCAAGATCTGCGGAAATTCTTGCTGCGACACCGCCACCGGACGGCCATTGTGGCCGAACAAAATGGCACGGCTTGAAGTCGTGCCTTGATCGAGAGCCAAGATGTATTTGTTTGTCGCCGCTTTGCTCATGGCAGCACCCGTTTGCCAAAATGTGTGGCCAGCCGCTCGACAACCGCATCCACCGCGGCGGTTTTATCAGTACTGCTCAACCGACAGGCCTCGATCAGCAAATCGGCTAATTGATTCAAGCACCCCCGTGTTAACTGTGGATGATAAAGCAGCATCAACCGCCGTTCAATTAAATCGTCCAGCTTGGTGACCCATTCCTCTTGAATCACTTGGCGCACCACGGCCAGCGGTATCACCATGTTTGCCAAGCGATCGCTCGAAGCCGCCGCACCCATGGCAGATGCGTTGTCATTGCCAGCAGCGGGGACTGCTGAACCGGCGGCACGCACGGCAAAGAACGGTTCGCGCTCGGTAAGTGGCCGCTGGCTGGAATCGGCCTTTCGTGGCAGCCCCAGGCGCTTGAGAATCTCGCCGGCGGCTTCCTCGGCCAGCGACCGGCACGTGGTGAGCTTGCCGCCGATGATTGAATACGAGGGCACTTCGCAATTTTGGTTAGGTTCCATCCAGTGCCGGCGAGAAATCGCTCCTGGCGTGGCGGCATCCGAATACGGCAACGGCCGCACGCCGGCGTAGTGCAAATCGATGTCGGCAGGCGTCAATTGCAGGTCGGGAAACACTTCGTTGACCGCCGCCACCAGATACTCCAGCTCGGGCTGCGTCGCCACGGCGGTCGACGGGTCGCCAGCGAATGGTTCATCGGTCGTGCCAACCAACGTGCCATTCATAAACGGCAAATCGAACGGAAGAATGAAAATCGGCCGGCCATCGCCCGCCTCGGTATACACGGCCCGACCGCCAAGCAGTTTTTGCAAGCGCGAATTGCTGGTGACGAAGTGGCTTCCCTTCGTGCCGCCCATCAGTCGCTTCGACGGCACATGCAAAGATTGCAACGTTTGATCGACCCAGGCGCCCGTGGCATTCACGATGACCGAAGGTTGCAACTCCGCCACGACTTGCTGTGTGCCCACACGGCGGATGGTGACGCTGCGGCCGGCCAGTTCCGCCTCGTGATAAGTCAGCACCCGGAACTCGGTCCCCTCTGCCGCCGCAATTTCTCGGGCATCGTTCAGCAGCGCCAGCGTGAACCGCTCCGGAAAGACAACTTGCGCATCGGAGAACGAGCAAACCCAGCGGTAGGTGTGCTGATCGACCGGCACCACGGCGGCGTCGCTGGCCCGGTGCGATTCGTGCTTGGGCAGCGAAGGATCGCGGGCGTAATTGTCGTACAACCACAGGCCGAACCGCACGGTCCACAGCCCGCGATGCAGCACCCGGCCGGCATGGGGACGATCTTTCAAACGCAGGAACCGCCGCGCCGCCGACATCAATCCGCCAAATCGATTTTGCACCGGAATGAACAGCCGCAGCGGCCGCACGAATTGCGGGGCCAAGCGCAACAGCCGGGTCCGTTCGCCCAGCGATTCGCGCACCAGGGCGAAATCGCCGTATTCCAAATAGCGCAGGCCGCCGTGAATCAGCCGCGAGCTGTACGACGTGGCCCCGGCGGCAACATCTTGAATGTCGACCAGCACCACGCCCAGGCCGTTCAGCGTCAACTCGCGCGCCAAGGCCGCGCCGTTGATGCCTGCACCGAGAATGAGAACCGTGTGTGGCATAAAATCAAATTCGACCGCCGAGCATGGAAAATAATTTAGTACTTTGCCTCTCGTGCAAAACTCCGGCCAGAAAAATCCAATTTCCCGGGCTTCGCCGTGGTTGGGCCACCGAATTTTGCGCGTGCGGCGCGAAAAACTCGATTTTTCGTGCAAAACTCCCTCGTTTTGTGCGGCCCATTCTTGTGGGCGTTCGGCAAAAATCGGGCAACGTGAACATCGTCGTGTGCAAAATGGGGGTGAGTTTACTCTCACAGGTGTGGAATTTTCTCGCGCAAAAGGCAGCGGGCCCTAGCGAAACGCAAGTGCCACTACCTATCGGCACGTGAGAACCACCATAGCAAAAACCGTGGCTCAATTTCTACAGACGTGTGTTATGATGGCTATCGAACCTCGCTACAAACTGTTGGCGGCGTGGGCTCCGATTTCCGCCGATTTGGCTCTCGCCAGATATTTGACGGTGGCGCTGTGATGTCAATTTGCGGCGATTCAGGGATCGCCAATTCCTTGTGTTAGCCGCTTTCAGGGGGTATGATCTCGGGCGGAACAATTCGGCAGAGGCTCAACTTTCTCGTCTCGGAGCCTCTGCACAATGAGTAAAACCACATCCCCATCTCTGTTCGGAGCACTGGCCGCACTCATGATGAGTGGAATCCTGTCGCCGGCTGCCACCGCCCATGCCGTGACCTTGTCACCTGGAGACCTCATCGTTGCGATTCAAAGTGCGGCTTCTGGCTATGGCGAAATTGTCAAGGTGAATCCAACAAACGGTCAACAAACATTGATCGCAACGGATACCACCTATGCAAAAATGAGCACACCGTATGATGCGGTACTAGGGTCGAACGGAATGATCGATGTGACCGATGGCACGACCAAGCACATTCTCTCAGTGAATCCTTCGACCGGAATCGTCTCGATCGTGACAACCTTCCCATCCCAAAGTTTATTTGGCGATTTGGTAATTAATGCACAGGGAATGTTACTGGTGGCAGATGAGGGCCTTCATGCGGTCTATCAGGTTGACCCGAATAATGGGTCGAGTAGCTTGGTCGCTAGTGGTCAGGGGCTTTCGGAGCCGTGGGGGATTGCGCTGGATCATGCAGGCAATATTTTAGTGTCCGACTTATCTGCGAACGCCGTCTTTAAGATCGATGCCACAAATGGATCAGTGTCAACGCTTTCGTCTGGCAACCTACTGGCTACGCCTCGTGGGTTGGCTGTCGACAGCATGGGCAATGTCGACGTTGTCGATCAGGATAATCGACTCGTTCAGTTGAATCCGATCAATGGCTCGCAGACTCTGTTGTCATCGGGTGGTTTTTTGGCCGATGCCTTGGGATTAGCGATTGAGGCCAACGGGACTATCCTCGTGGCCGAAAGCAGTTCCGCGGTCAATCCGACCGGTGCCATCTTGGCAATCGATCCCACGAATGGGCATCAAAGTATACTATCTTCAGGTGGACGTTTTCTTAATGAAGCTGGCATCAGCGTCATTCCCGAACCCTCCACGCTGCTACTCCTAACCACTGGCGCGATCGGCTTGCTGTGGGCGCGGCGGCGGTTTGCATAGGGATCTCTGCCTACGAGCGCAGATTATTTGGAAGCCGTGATTTGTTCGCGCAGCCAGGCGGGGCGGTTGGTGGTGAGGCGGGTGATGCCCAGGTCGATCAGGCGGCGGGCTAGCGGCGGGTCGTCGACGGTCCAGACGCACAGGCCCAAGCCGGCGGCTTTGATGCGCTTCACGAGTGGTGCGTCGATGGGGCCGGAGGCCATTAAATCGAGGCCGTTCAGACCCGCGCGCTGGGCAACGCCGATGATGTCGTGAATCGAGGGTTGCCACTGGCCTGTTTCGGCGCGCTTGAACTCCACAACCCAGTACGCGGAACACTGCGGGATGGCTGTTTTGATTTCAGCGATGACCGGCAGTTGCAGGCAGATGGGCACCATTTGGTCGGGCGCTAAGCCGCAAGCGGAGATGACGCGGGCCAGCTCGGGAATGATTTCCGGGCCACATTTGATCTCCACGTAATACCGTTTGCCCGCTGGGACGGTCGCCAGCAAATCGGACAGTGTGGGAATTCGCTGGCCGGCGAATTGCGGGCCTTTCCAAGTGCCGAAGTCGTACGCTTGCAGTTCTTCCAGCGAACAATCCGCCACGCGCACATTGACGCCGGCGGTGCGGTTGAGCGTGGTATCGTGCAGGCAAACGATGTGGCCATCGCGGGTCAGCCGAAAATCGCCTTCGACGGCATCGGCCCCTTCTTGCCAGGCAAGGTCAACCGCGGCGCGCGTATTTTCCGGCGCTAAGAAGGAAGAGCCGCGGTGGGCGATGATTTCGAGAGGGTCCATCCGTTGCGTGGAAGCAGGATTCAGGATTCAGAGATCCGAACAAATTGATAAGAAGCCCGGACTAAGCCGCAAGCGGATCGTTGCCGGGCTATAATCCAAATGGGCTATTTTCGTTTTCCCAGCAGCTTTTGTAAGTAGACGACGTTTGACCGGACGCCTTCCATGGACGGGTTGATTTTCAAAGCGTGTCGGAAAGTATCGAGTGCTGACTGGTGGTCGCCCAATTGCATGTGGCACTGCCCCAAGCCGGCGGCGGCGCCGAAATGGAACGGGTTCAAATCCAACGTTTGCCGGCAATCGGCAATCGACTCCAGCACGCGCTGGACAGCAAAATTGGCAATGGCCCGTTGATTCCACGATTCGGCCAGTCGGGGATTATCTTCGATCAGGCGCGTGGCGGCGTTGCGCGCGGCATCGTGTTTTTCCGCGGCATTCAGCCCGATGATTCGCGCCAATTCCTGCTGCTGATTCCAAGAGCCATCGCGGCACCAAATGGCCCGAATGGCGGATTCGGCCAGCATTCTGACGCCTCGGTCATGGTCGACCAGCGCGTGCCCTAGCACGGTGTTGGAGGAAAAATCGGAGATCGCTCCCAAGGCCAGAACCGACCCCCGCCGGACCCAGCGCGACGGATGCAATACCAGCCGTTCCAGGGTAGCGGTGTGATAGCGTTCCGCCACACGATGGATAAAGGCCGCTTGATCGCGGTCGGCCAGAAATTGTTCGTACAGTTCGGACAGAATCGGTCGGCGGATGGTTGGATCGCCCATACTGCACCTTCCGGAAAAGACCGCGGAAACCGAAAATCCATCGCCCTAGATTCCAGTGTAATTACAGACCGTTGGCAATTAAACTGGCAAACAGAGAAAACCCAAAAACGTTTTGAATTTGCCAGTGGTTTTCCAGGTGCAATAATCAGTACTTCTACATTGTGGGAGAACGAGGGTGTTCGGTTCCTGTGAATAATCAGAATGTTGTCATGATTCGGCGACTGCCAGGGCGGTGTGCGATTTTGGCGCTGGGTTGCTTGCTAATCGGTGAGCGAGGAATGCTATCGGCCGACCGGGCCGCTGCTGCGGAGGTCGTATGGCTGACCGATGGGGCGCTCCAGCAGGCGCTGGCACAAAATGTGGGCATTACCTGGTCGAATATCACGGTTCGCCAGGCGTTGGCCAGCCTATCGAAAACTCAAAAGCTGGCGGTGATGCTCGACCGGCGGGTCGATCCGGATCAGAAAATCGAGCTGGCGTTCGATAATGTGCCGTTGCAGGAGGCGCTGGAACGAATTGCATCGCGGCTGCAAATTGGCGTGACTGGATTAGGGCCCGTGGCCTATTTCGGGCCGAAATCGATCACAGATCGTCTGCGCACGGTGGCTGCGTTGCGCAGTGACGAAGCGGGACGCTTGCCGACGGCCACTCGTTTGCGTTGGACACAGGCCAAGCCTTGGAAGTGGGACAAGCTTTCGGCTCCGCGCGATTTGCTCGCCGATTTAGGCCGTGAAAGTGGCGTGAAAATAGAGGGGCTCGATCAAATTCCGGCCGATCTTTGGGCCGCTGCCGATTTGCCACCGCTGACTTTACCGGAGCGACTGACGTTGGTCTTGGCTCAATTTGATCTGACTTACGAGCTAGTTGCCGACGGAAACTCGCTACGATTAGTGCCCATGCCGGAAAAACCTGTCATTGATCGCAGTTATGCGGTTTCGGGAGCGCCGCAGGATGTAGCAGCCCAATTGCGGCAAATCAAATTGTTGGCCGCGGCCCAAATCGACGTCGCCGGCGGCAAGCTGATTGTGCGCGGTCGGCAGGAAGACCAGGACGTGGTCAACGATGTTTTGGCCGGGCATACGGCGCATCGCACCAGCGTGACCGAAGGCCGCAAAGTTTACACGTTGCGGGTGGAATTACCCGTCGGCAAGTTGCTGGACGCTCTGGAGAAACAAATGGGAGTAGAAATTCAACTCGATCGCGCGGCCATTTCGGCGGAGGGAATATCGTTGGAGACGAAAGTCCAAGTGAACGTGAAAGAAGTTTCGGCCGAGGAACTGTTGCAGGCGGTGCTCGATCCGGCCGGCCTGAAATACGTGCAGCACGATAACACGTTCGAGATCAAGCCGAAGTGAGCCAGTGGCCCGGTGGGAAAAGCGGATCTGCACCTGTTGGTGCTCAGTTTAACTTGGAACTGCCGAGTGGCAGAGGCGCAGAAAAGGTTTAAGCAGTCGACGTGCTGGCGCCTCATCTGTTCCGCAGTGATTCCAGCGCGCTTGCCTGCTTCTCTGTTTCTCTGCGCCTCTGCTTCTCGGCGGTTCTATCAGCCTGGGATGATTAACCAGTGCCGGTTAATTGTTTTTGGATGTCGGGATTAATCTTGATGGCGGCTGCTTCGTCTTTTTCGGCCTGCTGCTGGTCGCCCAATCGTCGATGGGCAACACTGCGGTTCAAATACGCTTCGGCGTAATTCGGATTCAGGCGAATGGCTTGGGTATAGGAATCAACCGCTTCTCGCAAATTTTCGGACCGGACTTGGGCAATGCCGCGCTTGAAGTAATTTGCGGCATCGTGCGGATCCAAACGAATGGCCTGATCGAAGCAATAGGTCGCTTTTTTGGGTTCATCCAACATGAGATAAGTCAGACCTAGATTGACGAATGCCGGGAGGTAATGGTCGTCGTGCTCGAGAGAAACCGCGTAGGAATTTGCGGCCGCGAGCCATTTTCCCTGGCGGGCATCAGCCAGGCCCTTCCAGAAATCGGGTCGGGGATCCTCATCTTTGGCGAACACGGCGGCTTGATCGAAATCTTGCCAGGCGATTCCATATTCGCCTTTATAGAACCAGACGATGCCGCGGCGCAAATAGTTTTCGGTCTGGGCATCCAGGTCGTCGACGGTCAAGTCTATGGCCGAGGTAAAAGCGTCGATGGCGTCGTCGAAACGATTCAACATGCGGTAGGCCACGCCTTTGTAGAAATAGGCGGCACCTTCGGCCGGATCGAGCTTTAACGCTTCGTCAAAGTGTTGCAACGCTTCGTCGTACTTTTCCTTTTGCAGCAAGGCGATGCCTGCCTTCACGGCTTGTTGCGCCGGAGTGTAGGTCTCCTCGCTCGGCTGTTCGGCCGACGGGGTGGAAGGAGTTGCGGGATGTTGCTCCGGCGTTGAGGGTGTGGAAGGCGTTGACGGTGTCGATGGTGTCGCGGAGCTGGGCTGTTCTGGCTGTGGTTCGCTTGGAGTCGGGGTTTCAAACGGATTGGGGCCGGGCATGCGACCCTGCGCTTCGGGCTTGGTGGGTGGGGTAGTCGATGGCGTCGACGGAGTGCCTAAGGGGCCTTGCAATGGCGCTGGTTGTGTGAGCGAAGATCGGCCAGCGCCTTCCTCGCCTTTGGCCGATGGAGTTGACGCCGATGGAGCAGTATTTCCTCCAAACGGATTGGGTGGACCCTGCGAAGGAGTCTGTGATTCGGGCTTGGCTGGTTCGGTTTGTGCGGGAGCGCCCAAGGGGCCTTGTAACGGAGCGGGTTGCGCTAGCGAAGAACGGCCCGTATCTGGCGTACCTTGGCTCGACGGAGTTGCGGGCGACGGAGTTGGTGTTTCATCAAATGGATTGGGCGGCCCGGGAAGTGATTTTGTGCCCGTATCCGCCGGTGCAGATTTGGGAACCGACGGCTGCTCATTGGCCGGCGCCAAACTGGAAGGCTGATCGGCGGGCGCTGCTGTGGCAACGGATGAAAGCCCGATCACGCCTGTCAAAAAAGCTCCGCACAGCGTAGTCGCAATGACAAAAGACCGATGCCGCCAATTGCGTTTCATTAATAATCCCCGTCGCCGTATCGAACAAGACATGCCGCCGAGCTCTCCTTCGCTGCAGCGATTGAAAAAAGAAAAGTGGGCATTTCCTACGCCCAAACCAATGTGGCAGGTAGCCACGAGACACTGCGGACATGACTCCAGTATAATCAGCGCCGCCATTTGTGGCGAACGACCTGAACGCGCAGAGAAAGTTTTCCGGTGTTACAAACGCTATAACCGGAACGCTGTGGGCCTCTATGAAACAGCTGGGTTTCGGAAGGACGAAAGCCAAGCCTACGAGTACTCAGCAGGCGCGCGATTTTGCCATCGGAATGAAACGGGCTGCTTGGTCATTCAGATCAGAGTTTAGCTCAGTCAGCCCAGAAATCAGCAGCCCTTGTAGGAATCAACGGAGCGTAGTCGTTAGATTTGGGTTTTCAGCCTGGAGCACTTCTGCAGCGTAGCGGTTTGGATTCTGGCTAAACATTTGGCGCGAGGCGTCGCTGGAGAAGAGATAAATCCGATGTTGATATTCCACACCCAAGGCGCGTTTGCCGCTGACCTCTTGGCCATAGTCCATAGCCATTACGACGTCTTGACCGGAGATCGCGGGACTGTAACGATCCGGGTCGGCGAGAAACTTTCGTTGTTCTTCCGGCCCGGCAAACAAGTACGTGCGGCCGCGGTGGATTACGCCCCAACGGCGATCGCCAACTTGCCAGCGCTGTTGTTCCACCAGCGTGATGGGACAGTAGCCGTCCAAAGCCAGGGGAGGCGCCGCAGGGTTGGGCGCTGCCGCAGCACCGGCGGCGAAGCCGGGTTGCGATGCCGGCGGCGAGTATGTCGGCGGCGCATACGCCGGTGGTGCATAGGCCGGTGGTGCATAGGCCGGTTGAGCGTACGCTGGAGATGCATATGCCGGTTGCGCGACAGCCGCTGGTGTGGATACCGGCGTTGTCGCCGCTGCCGGAGGACTATTGGGCGAGGAAATGGCGGCGTTAGTTCCCGAAGAAGCCGCCGAAAACCGCTGGTAATACTCGGCGTATCGGCTGTCGGAATAAGCGGGCACGGCTGGTGCGGCTGTACTCGATGCATTCGCAGGCGGAGCGCCCCAAGCGACGTTCGGCGCCACATTCGCGGGATTGTTCGCTGTCATGGCCCCAGTTGGCGTAGGTGAAGCTGCTGCATAAGGGGATGGGACACTGGAAGCGGTCGCCGTCCAACCGGTTGCCGCTGGCGCAGAAGTACCCATTGAGGTAGCAGTGGTCGCGGCGCTGGGAGCCGTGGCAGCGTATGCCGCGGCTGGCGTGGCGGCGACCGAGCCTGCACCGCTGGCTGCGACGGCCAATTGTTGCAAATATGCTTCGGGAGTTGGCGGGCTGACCATGCGGCCGACGATTTGCCCACTGGGCATGATGATCAGGTCGGTTGGCAAGCAAGTTATCCCGTATTGCTTGGTAGTGGTGGGCCAATCGTCAGCGTTCACCTTCACCGGTACAAAGCGGGCCTGAATATCCTTTTGCACTTGCGGCAGCGCAAAAACGTTCTTTTCCAGTTGCTTGCACGCAATGCATGACGGTGACCAAAAATGCACCAACACTAAGCGATTGGTCTGAGCGGCAATTTGCTTGGCTTGTTCCAAATTCGTTTGCCAGAGCAAACTACTCGATGCAGCGCCATGCGCCATACCGGACCAAGTCAGCCAGCCCAGAATCACAGTTGCCAGCGCGGCGAAATGCCTTCCACGCTCACGGAGCATGATTGAATTCCCCCCTGAAACAAAACTCGCTTATATTAACGACCAGACTCTTAGGCACTCGAACGTAGCGATAGCGTGCCCCTGTCTGGTTATCGGATGCGAGATCAGCCACGGTTATATGAAAATTGCCGGCGGGGAGGAGATTGCCGATTTTCCGCTGAAAATGGGCAAAAAATGGTAAAACAAGCTAGTCCGACAAGGCTGAGGCAAAATTATCTAAATTCTCCACACTGGCTTGATCCACCGCTTGACATAGGCCGAACAATGAATATGATTGAGCGCAGTTAGAGTATCTGCCTATTTGCATAGGCGCAGCCGGCCGTAAAGATGATTCTCGCGGCCGCTTCCCGTGACCAGGCATTCGGCGCGGGAAATACAAGCTTCTTCGATCTGTCCGCTGCTTTGCCGCTGTCACGTTGAGTGCTAGCATAAACCTTCGTGGGAAGGGCGCTCACCCACAGCGAACTGTTTTTGGCCAGTTTTTGGCCGGAGGCCTGCAGAGCGGTTATCCGAGGGTTCGTACTGAGTTGGGCACATTGTGTTGGGCATGCACTAGGCCCTGAGCAAAATGCTCTTGATGCACGGCTAGGCAGCGCGATTCTGCGAAGCGCAGGGCGATTCTGCGAAGCGCACTGTCCAGGCCGTAAACCGTTTTACGTTATCTGCAATTTTGTTGTCTTTAGTCCCACGACAGATTGAGGATGAATCGTCTGTCGTGGCGGATTTTGGCTGATGAAGCCGAGTATCCACAGTCTTTGTGTGTTGGAAACTCCAACTCCTGCGCCGGGAGCGGCGATTCGTGAGGTCTCCTTTCAGGTGAGCTATGGGAAAGAAGCGTAACAAGGGTGGTCGTGGCCGTGGCCGAGGTTTCTACGGCAGTGGCGGTGGTGGTCGTGGTGGCCATATGAATGGGCGCTCGGGGGGCTATGCGGGCGGTTTCCGCCGCTACGGCAACGATCCAGGTCCTCGCGCTCCAATGCCTGAAGTCGAATTCCCCGAAGGCTCCGATACCACTCCTCCGGAACCTGGCTCCGGCGTGTTGGAACTGCATCCCAATGGTTACGGCTTTTTGCGCAGCATCGCCAATAACCTGTCGCGGGAACGGACCGATCCGTTTGTGCCAGGCACAATGATCGAAAAATTTCGCCTCCGCGAAGGAGTGCTGGTGAATGGCATGGTGCAACACAGCCGCCGCCAGCAGGGTCCGCGGCTGAAAGAAGTTTTGGATGTCGACGGACTGAAGCCGGAAGACTATCCCAATGTTAAAGACTTTGACCAATTGACGCCCATCAATCCGGAAAGTTGGTTGCAATTGGAAACCGGCCAACAACCCATCACCACGCGGGTCATGGATTTGCTGACGCCCATTGGCAAGGGCCAGCGGGCCCTGATTGTCGCTCCGCCGCGGACCGGTAAAACCATTCTGCTGCAGCAAATCAGCCAGGCCATTTCGCAAAACTATCCCGATATGCATTTGGTGATGCTGCTGATTGACGAGCGGCCCGAAGAAGTGACCGACATGCGCCGCAGCGTCCGGGGCGATGTGATTGCCAGCAGTCTCGATCGCGATGTGGAAAGTCACGTTCGCTTGGCACAAATCGCGGTGGAGCGGTGCAAGCGGCTGGCCGAAATGGGCAAAGACGTGTTTCTGCTCATGGATTCCATCACCCGCATGGCTCGGGCGTTCAACAAAGTTACCCGCGGCGACCGAACTGCCACGGGCGGATTGGATATTCGAGCTCTTGACATTCCCAAAAAGCTGTTTGCGACCGCACGGCTGTTTGAAGAGGGCGGCTCGCTCACCATTGCAGCTACCGCACTGATCGATACCGGCAGTCGCATGGACGAAGCCATCTTTCAGGAATTCAAAGGCACCGGCAACATGGAATTGGTGCTCGACCGCAAGCTGGCCGACCGCCGCGTGTGGCCGGCCCTAGATATTTCTCAATCGGGCACGCGCCGAGAGGAAAAGCTGCTCGATGCGGAAACTTTGCATGCGGTGACCATGTTGCGGCGCACGTTGGCCAACATGCATCATGTCGATGCCATGGAGCAGCTCACGACAAAGTTGGCCAAGTTCAAAACCAACCGCGAGTTCATTAGCCTGATTGCCGGCGCTAAAGCGGGCGTGGATTGAAGCAGGCCGGCCATGTCTCTTTCAAAGCCACCTTGCTTGCCAGAAACACTAAGCGGCTCGGGCAATCGATAGCGTGCATTCAGACCGGCAAGGCCCGGTATCTTAGGCCCAGGATTGTTCGGCGATTTCATATCGCTTTGATCACCCTCCGTGCGATGGATTGTCGCGAGTTGTAATTCGTGTGCCGACCAATCGATAGCCACGCTCTGTTGTCAATCGGCGCATTAAAACCAGCCGGGGATCGGCGCTTCAAAACCGGCCAGCGAAGAGATGTGTTGATGATGATGGATTTGTTTGGATTTGGCAAGTTTCCTGTTGGTTATGCGACTGAAGCAGAACTGGCGGTGTTCT
>DATJYL010000137.1 GCA_035499655.1 Pirellulales bacterium | reverse complement strand
CTAAGGAAGATTGCCACCGTGGGCCGGTGGTTCAGCATTTTCACAGAGGTTGTAGCGCAATGCCAGCACGCCGCGAGAAAATGGAGCGTCCGACCCCCTCGCCGAAACCGGCTCCCAGGTTGTACGATCCGAAAATCAATTCATTGCGACGCCCAGCGCCAACGTTTCCCATCAAGTCGTCCCGCTCCGCCCCTACGATGAGCCTTGGTTTCAAACGCGAACGGCCCGGGTTGTATTGCGTCGAGCTGCGCACGGACCAATGGGAATCGGCCGTGAAGTGGTATCGCGAGACGTTGGGGTTGCGAGTTTTGGTGCGTGTGGTGGAAGACGGTTATGCGTTGTTTGAAGCCGGCGAAACGCGGCTTAGCCTGCTAGCACGGCGCGCCGCGGGCGAACCGAGCGCTCGCTGGAGCTTGGGCTTCGAAGTGGAGAACTTGGACGGCGTGGCCCAGCGGCTGTTGGAGGCGGGCTCTCCGGTGACCCGCCCGCGCGATGACCCTGAGGGTTTTCAGGAGATCATCACTTCTGATCCGGACGGCAATACGATCCGCTTGTTTGCCTGGCCGAACGGATAGCAGAGGGCGCAGGATTCAGGGCGCAGGGGGTAGACAACTAAAAAATTCTGCGTTGGCCGCCGCATCGACATTGCTGCCTACTCCCTGCGCCCTGCCTCCTGCGCCCTAGATTCTTACGTAGACATTGACCGTGGCTGGATGGTCATCCATGATAAGTTATGGCCCGCCTGAGTAATGTCGGTGATTAAAAGCAAATAGGGCTACCTGCTTTTGATCCTCCGTCTTCTGTTTTCTACCTACCGCACTCTGCCTTGCATCATGGCATCCGATTTCACCCAAGCACAAGGCAGCGAGGAACTGGAGCGCTCGCTGAATCTCAGCCGGCAGCGCGCTTGTCCACCGTGCGAAGTGACGGGCTACGAACCGCGGCGCTTTTTGGGCGCCGGAGCGTACGGCGAAGTATGGGTGGCGATTGACCGGACGACCGGCCGCAAAGTGGCGATCAAATTCTATTTGCACCGCGGCGGGTTGGATTGGTCGCTGTTGTCTCACGAGGTGGAAAAGCTGGCGTTTTTGTCGGCCGATCGTTATGTAGTGCAGTTGCTCGACGTCGGCTGGGAAGCCGAGCCCCCGTATTACGTGATGGAGTATGTCGAAAACGGCTCGCTGGACGAACGGCTGGAGCAGCACGGCCCGTTGCCGGCGGCGGAAGCTACGGCGCTATTGCGTGAAATTGCCGTCGGGTTGATGCATTCGCACAGCAAAGGCATTTTGCACTGCGACTTGAAGCCGGCGAACATTTTGCTGGATCAAGACGGGAAACCGCGGCTGGCGGATTTTGGGCAATCGCGCCTTTCCAGCGAGCAAACGCCGGCGCTGGGGACGCTGTTTTACATGGCGCCGGAACAGGCCGATTCGCAGGCGATGGCCGACGCCCGGTGGGACGTGTACGCCCTGGGGGCGATTTTTTACGCGTTGCTGCTGGGGCATCCGCCGCATCGCAATGAAAAAAGTGTGAGCGAGATTGAACGTGCGCCGGACTTGGCGGGGCGGCTGCTGCGCTATCGCCGGCTGATTGAACAGGCGCCGCCGGCGACCGAACATCATGACGTGCGGGGAGTCGATTATGAATTGGCGACCATCATTGATCGCTGCCTGGCGGTTGATCCGAGCGCGCGTTATCCCACCGTGCAAACAGTATTGGATGCCTTGGATGCGCGGCAGCGGCGGCGCTCGCGGCGGCCGCTGATGGTGTTGGGCGCCCTGGGGCCGATGCTGCTGCTGGCGGTGATGGCGGGGGCGGCCGGGATGTGGTTCAACACGTCGTTGCGACGTTCCAATGAGGCGCTGACCCAAAGCGCGCTGAAAGGCTTAGGGTTTGCCGCCCAAAGCGCCGCACGCGGCGCCAGCGCGGAATTGCAAAGCCGGTTTTACGACGTGGAGGAGGCGGCGCGCGATCCGCAAATTGTCAACACTTTAAGTGCGATGGAAAACGACCCGCAAATGCACGCCGTGCTGACGGGATTGGGCGATCCGGAAGAAGTCAAAAAGCGTTTCAACGAATTGGCGGATCAACTCCGCAAAGCGCCGGAAATTACAGCGCTGCAAGATCGGCTGAAGTTTTTCGATCGCGAAATGCTGGCGGAAAATCAACGCAGCGACAGTTGGTTTATTACCGACGCCCGCGGCGTGCTGGTGGCGCACTGGTACGCCCACGAAGGGTTGTTGGGGCACAATTACGCGGCGAGCAGTTATTTTTACGGCGGCTCGACCGATCAGCCTGCCGATTGGCAACCGGCGCCGGACCAGCACATTCAAAAAACGCATTTATCGGCGGCGCACGAGAGCAGCTCGACTGGTTTGTGGGTGGTTTCGATTTCCACGCCGGTGTTCAAAGTCGACGAGAAAGACCCAAATCAAAAGCAGTTTATGGGTGTGATTGGCGTATCGTTTCAGTTGGCGACCAACTTCATCAACTTGCTGGAGGAGGATCGGCAATTTCCGGTGCTGGTAGACGTGCGCGAGGGAGCGCACAACGGCTTGATTTTGCAACACCCCCTGTTGCAGAAGCTGCGGAAAGAATCGGACGCGCATTTGGAACGGTTTGTGAACGACGGAAAGTATCGGATTTCCCCCGACGTCGTTTCGCAATTGAAGGAGGGCACGGCCGATTACCGCGATCCGCTGGCCAGCGACGAGGAAGGGACCGATTACCGGCAACGTTACCTGGCGGCCGAAGCGCCCATCGAGCTATTGGAAGGTGAGGGTCGCAATCTGCACGAAGCGCCCTCGGGCTGGGTCATTATTGTGCAGGACCCTTACGAGGAAGCCATTGGCACCACGCTGACGCAGTTGCGGGCCAGTTTGCTGGGCAGCGGGTTGGTAGCGCTCGTGGTCATTGGATTGGTGATCCTGGGTTTGTGGTGGTTTGTCTTGCGAATAGTGGAATCGCCCGCCCAATGGCAGCCGACCATGGCACTTTCCAAGCCCGACGCAGAGACGGTTCACACCGGCAGCTAAGACGATTTGCGCTTTGCGGGGCGGCCTTTGCGGGCTTGCAAAATGCGCCGCGGCTCAAGCGAGGGCCATTAGTTTTTGGCGGCGGCAGCAGCGCGAGGAGAAAAATATGACGGGTGCGGACCGGCGGACGATGGTCGCGGCGGGGCGGTCAAAACCCGGACGTTCCCCGGACCCAAAAGTTGCTCGATGCGCTGCCGCAGCTCGGCGTTCACTTCCACCCGCAGCGAATCGCTTTTCAATTGCAGGCGGTGGCCGTCGGCCAGGCAAAGGAGCAAGTTCAATTCGGCATCGCCGGGAAATTCGGCTGCCAGTTCGCGCAGTTGTTCCAGTGCTGCCGGGCCGTGAGTCTCTTCGTTTACGCGAATTAGTATGCCTTTGGTGCCGCGGCGGCGCAGTTCTTCCAGCGGCAGCAGCTCGTTGACGATGATGTTCGATTCCTCGCTGCCGGCGCGGCGATCGACGACACCGCGCACCGCCAAAATCGCTTCGGCCTGAACCAACTGGCCGAATTTGGCGAAATCTTCCGGCCACAAGATGCAGCGGATGATGCCTTCCAAATCTTCCACGTCGAACATGGCGTACTTGGTGTGTGTAGAACCGGGCCGCGGATTTTTGGTGTAGGAAATTTTCACGGCCGAGAGCATGCCGCCGAGTGTCACTTCAGTCCGCTGCGGCAGGCTGGCGATTTCGGCCGTGGTGTGGGAGCAGTGCGTGGCCAGTAAATCATGATGTTCTTCCAGCGGATGGCTGCTGAGATAAAAGCCCAACACTTCCTTTTCGTAGGACAGGCGTTCTTTTTCCGGCCACTCCGGCACATTGGCCAAGGCTTCGCCGTCGCCGCTGGTTTGCGGTTCGGCGGAATCATCATCAAACAATCCTTTTTGACCGGCGCGCTTGTCGGCCAGTTTCGCAGCGCCGGCTTGCAAAGCGCGATCGAGCGAGGCCCACAACGCGGCGCGATTGCCGTGCTTGGAAAGTTGATCGAACGCGCCTGATTTGATCAAGCTTTCCAGCGCGGTGCGATTGACGACGGAAGGATCGCAGCGTTCGCAAAAATCAAACAGGCTTTGGAACGGCCCTTCAGCCTGCCGGGCCGCGGTAATAGCGTGACCGGCCGATCCGCCGCAGCCTTTAATGGCCGCCAGCGCGAAGGCGATTTTGCCTTCCTGCACGGTGAAATCGGCCTGCGAAGCGTTCACGTCGGGGGGCAGCACCGCCAGGCCCATGCGGCGGCAATCGTCCAAATGCTCGACGAGCGAATCTTTCTTTTTGAAGTTTCGCCCGTCGATGTCGCCGGACAACAGCGCGGCCATAAATTCCAACGGATAGTGCGCCTTCAAATACGCCGTCATGTAGGCGATCAGCGCGTAGGCCGTGCTGTGCGATTTGTTGAAGCCGTAGCCGGCGAATTTGGCGATCAGGCCGAATAATTCGTCCGCCTGCTTTTCGCTCAGCCCTTGCTTTACCGCGCCGGCGATGAAATCTTCCTGGAACTTGGCGATCTTCGGCAAATTCTTTTTGCTGATGGCTTTGATGCAGGTGTACGCGTCGGCCAAATCGATGCCGCCCAGGCGATTCAAAATGCGCATCACTTGTTCCTGGTACACCATCACGCCGTGCGTTTCTTCCAGCACGTCTTTCATCACCGGGTGCAGGTACACGGCCTTTTTGCGGCCGAGTTTGACTTGCACGTAATCGTCCACCATGCCCCCTTCCAACGGCCCCGGACGATACAGCGCGTTGGTGGCGATGATGTCGCGGAAATGGTCGGGCTTCATCTTTTGCAATAGGTCGCGAATGCCGCCGCTTTCGAGTTGGAAAATGCCTTTGGTTTCACCGCGCGAAAGCAGGGCGAACGTTTCCTTGTCGTCGAGTGGGAATTGATACGGGTCGATTTTTTTGCCTGTCGTCTGCGCAATTAAATCGACCGCTTTGGAAAGAACCGTCAGGTTGCGCAGACCGAGAAAATCCATTTTCAACAGGCCCGCCCGCTCCACGTCTTCCATGGCCCATTGCGTGATAATTTCGTCTTTGTTTTGCACCCGGCACAGCGGCACGTATTCGGTCAGCGGACGGTCGGCAATCACCACGGCCGCGGCATGCGTGCCGACGTTGCGGGCCAGGCCTTCGATTTTGCGAGCCAGATCGAGCAGCTCGCGAGTTTCAGCATCGGAGTCGTAGGCTTTTTTCATGTCGGCGCTTTGCTGGAGTGCTTCGTCGAGCGTGATGTTTAGCGCGTTGGGCACGGTGGCCACAATGGCGTCGACCCGCGGAATGGGCATGCCCAAGGCCCGGCCGACATCGCGAATGGCCGCCCGGGCCGCCAGCGTGCCGAAGGTGCCAATTTGGGCCACGTTGTCGGCGCCGTATTTTTCTTTGACGTATTGAATGACTTCGCCGCGGCGGTCTTTGCAAAAATCGATGTCGATATCAGGCGCTTCGCGTCGATTCAAATCTAAAAACCGTTCGAACAACAAATCGAATTCCAGCGGACACACGTGGCTCAGATACAATGCGTAAGCCACGAGCGAACCCACGCCCGAGCCGCGCGCCGTGGCGGGAATGCCTTGCTCGCGGGCATAGCGAACAAAATCCCACACGATGAGAAAATAATTCGGGAAGCCGAGCGTGTTGATGACGTTCAACTCGTGATCGAGCCGGGCAATAACATCCGGCGCTAACTCGCCCTCGACAATTCGATCGGACCGGTTAGCATAGCGTTCTTTCAGGCCGTGTACGCACAGTTCGCGCAAATAATCAGTGGGCGTTTTACTTTCCGGCGGGGCGAAGTTGGGGAAATGCCGCTTGCCCAGTTCCAGTTCGATGTTCACACTGTCGGCGATCAACTGGCTTTGCTTCAGCGCTTCGTCCAGGCCGGGGAACGCTTCGTACATTTGGGCCGGGCTGCGGAGGAAAAATTGGTTGGTGTCCATCCGCATGCGGTTGGTGTCGGAGCGGAACTTGCCCGTGTTAATGCACAGCATCACGTCCTGGGCGTCGGAATCTTCCTGATTCACGTAATGGGCGTCGCTAGTGGCGACCAGCGGCAGGCCCGTTTGCCGGGCGACTTCCAGCGCGCCTTCCATTTGGCGCTGTTGAATTTCCAGGCCGTTGTTTTGGATTTCGATGAAATACCGTTCGCCGAAAATTTGGTGGAACCAAGCCGCAATTTCCTTAGCCTCGGCGATGAACTGCTCTTCTTTCCCGCCCCCTTTGAGAATCGCCTTGCTGAATTCGCTGGAAACGCAGCCGCTTAAGCAAATAATGCCTTCGTGATATTGCTCCAGCAGCTCGCGGTCGATGCGGGGCTTGAAATAAAAGCCTTCCAAATACGCTTTGGACGCCAGCTTGATGAGGTTGCGAAAGCCGGTGCGGTTTTGGGCCAGCAGCGTCAGGTGGTAACTGGCCTCCTTCAAATTGCCGGTATCTTTTTTCAGCCGGCTGTCAGGGGCCACGTACGCTTCGTAACCGAGAATGGGATTGATGCCTTCGGCCTTGGCCCGCTGATAAAATTCCAGCGCCCCGTGCAAATTGCCGTGATCGGTCAGCGCCAGCGCATTCATGCCCAACGTTTTCGCCCGAGCGATGAGCTTGTCGATGGGGCTGGCCCCATCGAGCAAACTGTAATGACTGTGGCAATGCAAATGAACAAACGGCTGGGTGCTCATGAAGATTCCTGGGGGAGCGGCGCGGTCCGTCGAACGGAGAGGGAAGCTAAATCGCAATTTTACTGCTGATTTGGTTCGATGGATAGGCGCTGCAAAATGCCGGACTTCTTAGCTCATCGTGACCAGCCGCTCGATAGATTCTACAAGCGGGGAAAAGATGTGCGTTGATCGATGCCAATACGCCGTTTAATTTAGGACACTGCTGGGCAAGGCATCAATGGTGCCAGTGCGGCATTTCACACTACCTTCAATGAGGGCAAATCCAATGGCCGATACATTTGAGAAAAGAGTCTCTGACCTCGAATGGCAGATCTGGATTGCGAAGTGGCTGGTTGGAAGTCTCGTTGCCGGTGTCTGTGCATATTTTGGGCTGAATCACTTTTTCTTGATTCCCCGTGAAGTGCAGAAGCAGCTCGATGAAGAATTTAAAGGTCAAATACGAGAACAGATCGTAAATCTGGAAGATGAATTTAGCAGACTGGGTAATGCTAAAAATGTTGCAGCGGAACAGCTCAAAAATCAGGTCGTGACAAGTCTTCCAATTGTTGTTACAGGCAAGGTGAATAGGAAGGACAAATCCGTAATTGGGAGTCCCAATGTGACCATGAATCCGGGGCAGGTGGGCGAAACAATCGTGAATTTCAAACCTAACACATTTGCAGAAGCGCCGATGGTTGTCGTGATGCCGCTCGTAGCTAGTTACAATCGCAGCTATGTGGCATCCGTTTACAACGTCTCTGAAAAAGGTTTCTCAGTTTGCACAGTGGAAATGGGAAATCATCCCACTGACGAAGTGGAAACCTTCTACTTTGTAGCCATCCAACCACAATAAAGTCCCCTGGTTGACCGACTGTTGCCGCAGTGGTGCCACTGCTGGCTTGTCCAGCAGTGCTAAGATAGAACCAGAGTTTGGCAAGCGAACAGCACAAATCTAATTCTGGCTTGCAGCATCAATCGAGCGTGCACTGGTGCCACTGCTGGCTTGTCCAGCAGTGGTTGGGTGGAAGCGAAGGTCGGTGGGCGATTGCGGTTCGTCTGGTGGTTGCTTGCAGTATTTATCTACCGGCGATGCCATCGCCGGCTTTATGGGCTGGCGCAACGAAGGCGCGGCGGATTTGACCCAGACACACGGCACTAGGCCACCCAGCCACCCGGCTAGTTATTCTGCCCGCCGCGCGGGAAAATAGGCGGGACGTGAGGCGGATTGATTTTGCAGAAAACCGGGAATCATCTGAGAGGCTGTTTCGGTTTCGCTGATTCCCAGCACCCCTCACCCTGCCCTCTCCCAATGGGAGGGGGTTCTGAAAGAAGGAGCGAGAACATGGCAAAGCCTGACGATCTTCGCTACACGAAACTTCCGCTGGGGCATGGTTCCGGCGTCATGCCGGCGCTCGGTTTTGGCACGCTCATTCCCGACCCGGTGGCCACGCGCACTGCAACCAAGGCGGCGCTGGAGGCGGGGTTTCGCACCATCGACACGGCGGAACGTTACCGGACCGAGCGAGAAGTCGGCGAAGCGATGCAGGAGGTATTCCACGCGGGCAAGATCAAACGAGACGACGTGTTTGTCATCACCAAGCTGTGGAACACCAACCATCGGCCGGAGCGCGTCAAACCCGCTTGCGAGGCTAGCCTGAAGAAGCTGCAACTCGGCTATGTCGATTTGTATCTCATTCACACGCCGTTTGCTTTCCAGCCCGGCGAGGAGCAGGACCCGCGCGATGCCGCCGGCAATGTGATTTATGACCAAGGGGTAACGCTACTGGATACGTGGCGGGCGATGGAGGGATTGGTGGACGCGGGCCTGTGCAAGGCCATTGGATTGTCGGACGTGGGGCTTGCGCAGACGCAAGAGGTGTTTGCCGCCGCGCGGATCAAGCCAGCGGTGGTGCATGTCGAAAGCCATCCGTATTTGCCGGAATGGGAGCTGCTGAACTATTGCAAATCCAACGGCATTGTGCTGCAGGCTTTCGCGGCGCTGGGGCACGGCATGGAGCCCAAGTTGGTGGACGATCCTATCGTCACGGGCATCGCGCGGCGAGTGAAGAAGACGCCGGCCCAAGTGCTTTTGGCCTGGGCGATTCAGCGCGGGACGGCTCTGCTGACCACCTCGAAAATCCCCAGCCAGATTCAGGAAAACTTCGATGTTTCGGCCATTCCGGACGACGCCGTGCGGGAGATCAGCGAGGGAATTAAAACCCGAGTTCGGCTGAATAGCGTGGTGCAGACCGGCGTTCCCGGGTTCATTCCGAGAGCGAAGTGAGATTCGGTGGCGGGCAATCGCCAACATGGTCCGGGCGTATCGCTACGCTCAACACCCGGCTAATGGCTAAAAACCCTTCGAGTTAATTCACGGCCGCCCACCCACCCCGGACCAAAA
>DATJYL010000136.1 GCA_035499655.1 Pirellulales bacterium | reverse complement strand
GAATATGGCCGCTTCTGTTTCCCCACGATAAGGTTACGCAGACGACGGCCTTTGGCGGTATGTCCGGAGTCGTTTACGGCCTGCTCGGCTATCTTTGGATGAAAAGCTGGTTTCAGCCGCAATTGAAATTGTTCGTTTCGAACGGCATCGTGCTGTTTTTAGTGGGCTGGCTGGTGCTGGGTTGGACCGGATTGCTCGATCAACTGGTGGGGAGCAGCGTTGCGAATTGGGCGCACACGGTCGGCTTGCTGGCAGGAATGGCGGTCGGCTTCGCTCCCGTGGCTTGGCGGCGCGCCACAGGGAAATAATCACCCCTTCGCCGACAAACTGACTGCATCCGGATTCCTCTCCCACAAAATTTCCCCGGACGCTAGACTTCCCACATGCACCTGCTCCTCCTGCCGCTGTTATTAAGTTTGGGCGCTGCGCCGGCGGCACAAAATCCCGATATCGCAGTGGTTTGCCCCGCGGAATTTCGCGCGGCAATGCAGCCCTGGCTTGCGCGCCGTCAGCTCCAAGGACACGTGGTCGAATTCATTTCCAACCAAGGCCCCGCGCTGCAAATTCGTGAGCATATTCGCACGCTGGCCAAAAGCGGAAAGCTGCAATTCATTGTGCTCGTGGGCGATCCGCCGGCGCCGGACAGTGATCCCGCAAAAAAATCACCCTGCACGCCCACCTTCCGCATTCCCGCCACTGCCAGCCGCCTGTATGGCGCCCCGTCGGAATTTGACACGGACAATCCGTATGCCGACTTGGACGACGACGGCATCCCCGACGTGGCGATCGGCCGGCTCACCGCCCACACCCCGGAGCAACTCAGCATCGTTGTCAAAAAAATTCTAGCTTATGAAGATTCGCAAAATTTTGGCCCCTGGCGGGCACGCATTAACTTCGTCGCCGGCGAGGGGGGCTACGGCCAACTGATTGATGCGGCGTCGGGCGTTCTCGCTCGCCAGGGCATCCGTTGGCTGATTCCGGGCGCTTATCAAACCATCTTGACCGATGCCCGCTGGCGCAGTCCCTACTGTCCCGATCCGCGCGGCTTTCATGCCTGTAGCCTCGATCGAATCAACGAAGGCTGTTTGTTTTGGGTCTTCATGGGGCACGGAGCCCCGCAATCGCTGCAATGGGCCGTCTTTCCCGATGGCGGCACGCCAATTTTGCAATGCGACGATTGCGCCCATTTGCACGGCGCCTCAGGCCCGCCAATTATGCTGCTGATGTGCTGCTACACGGGGGCGTTTGCCCAATCAAAAGATTGCCTGTCCGAAGAGCTGTTGCGCGCCCCCGGCGGACCCGTCGCGGTGTTCAGCGGCTCCAGCGAAACCATGCCCTACGGCATGGCCGCCCTGTCGCAGCAAGCCATTCGCCAATTTTTTGTCAATCGCCGCGAAACACTCGGCCAGTGGCTGTTATATGCCAAGCGCGACACAATGGCCGGCTACAATTTGCCCATTTGGTCGCTGATTCATGCGCTCACCGTGGCGGTGACGCCGGAACTATTTCAACCGAAGGAAGAGCGGCTGGAGCATTTGCAACTCTTCAATCTTTTCGGCGATCCTACCATGACTCTGCACCAACCACGCGAGGTTAATTTGTCGCTTCCAGCCAAGGCGGCAGCCGGCGACGAAATCACGATCAAAGGTCGCTGCTCTGTCGAAGGAACCGCCACCGTGGAATTGGTCTTGCCTTGGGACTGTGTGCCCACGGCAACCAGAGAAACTTACGACGGCAGCGCCATAGGACGCGAACGGTTTAGCGCCGCTTACCGTGCCGCCAACAATCCGCCGCTGGTCTCCGTAACGGCCCAGATCCATAGCGGTAGTTTTTCCACCGTATTGCCGGTGCCCAAAGATGCGATCGGAACATGCGCAGTGCGCGTATTTGTTGAAGGCGCCAACGATTTTGCGCTCGGCAGTGGAACGATGAAAATTTTGAACACCGCAGCCGCTTTATCTACCGAAACACCAAAACGCTGAATTCAGCCGACGAAAATTCGTCGATGGGGGTCTTTTCCCCGCCCCACCTAACCGTTACGGTTGGCAGCGGAGAAAGCCCATGACCCAACCATCTTTGCCGTCGCAGCCGGGTTCGGCTGCTTCCCCTGTTGACGCACCGCCGCCGACTCAAAAACGTCGCCGTTGGCTCCGCTGGCTGTTTGTGCTGGTTTTGCTCCTGCTCCTATTCATTGTTTTTTTACCAAACCTTGTCGCCCTCCCCTTCTGCCGCCAGCGCTTGTTAGATTTGGCATTTTCGCGAGTGAACACTCAAGCCACGCTAGGCGAGCTTTCGCTCTCCTGGTTTTCCCCCGTCCTGATCGGCGATCTCCAGCTCCAGCCCGAAAATACCGATCGAGCGGCCCTCAGCGTGCAACAAGTGGCTGGCAACACGTCGCTCCTGCACATCCTGTTCGGGCATAGTTTGGGAAACTATCGCATTTCGCAACCCGAACTGTATGTGCACTTCGATAGCGAGGGAACCAACATAACTCGACTGATCCGTGGCCTCTCGAGTTTGTCATTGGGAAACCGATCCGCGCAGTTGGAGGTAATCGATGGCCGCCTGCTGCTGCAGGGTCAAAACTCGCCGCAGCCCTGGCAAGTGGACGGCTTGAATCTAAACTTGGCGCTAACGCCCGCTGGCGAAAATGCCGCCGGCGTGCCGGTCGTAAGCGGCGAAAACACGCGCCTGCTCAACCAGATGGAACTGACTCCGGAAATGTGCAACGACTTGCTCAAATTCATCACGCCTCCCCTTTTCCAAGCCACGCGCACTTCCGGAAAGGTTTCCCTCTCTCTGGACGATTTCCATTGGCCGCTGGGAAAGCCCGAGGCCACGGATTTGAAGGGCCGGCTTACCTTGCACTCTGTCAATGTTGTTCCGGGCCCGATCGTCCAGTTGCTCAACAGCCTACTGCAAAATCACAATGCGCCGTGGGTGATGCAAATTGCCAAGGACGACGAAGTAACATTCAGCATGCACAATGGCCGGGTGTACCATGACAACTT
>DATJYL010000135.1 GCA_035499655.1 Pirellulales bacterium | reverse complement strand
CTGAATATGGTGGCCTTTGCCGGCAGCCGGCCTGTGAAAATCGAGGGAAAATTCCAAAATCCTGGGCCCGAGTTTACCGGCGGCCTATCGATTAGCGGAACAGGCATGCCCTTCGACCAGAGTCTATACAACGCCATTTCCGCAGTGCAGCCCAAAGCGAGTTCGGTGGTGCAATCGCTGCATTTGGCGGGCGCGTTCAATTTTCGAGTGGATTGCATGCGCGACGATCCGCAGAGCAAGAACATGCACCAGCATCTGCAGGTCGAGCTGGACCATTGCGGAATGCGTTACGACCGGTTTTCTTACCCGTTGAACAATGTGGTAGGAAGATTGGAAATGATCGACGGCCAGTGGAATTTCCGCGGGCTGGAAGGTGAAAATCATACCGGGCGAGTGACGTGCGACGGGACGGTTACACCGGTCGGCCAAGGATTCAGCCTGGCGCTGGAATTCCACGGTCGCGACGTCGTGTTGGAGGAAGAATTGCGAGACGCTTTGCCCCCGCAGTTTCAACCCATTTGGAACGACTTGAAGCCCAAGGGCTCGTTCAATTTGCTCGATGCGGCGGTGAATTTTACATCGGGCGATAGCCATCCGCAGGTGAAAGTGGCGGTGGAGCCGGTGGGTGAGACGGTTTCGATCGATCCCACATACTTCCCTTATCGGCTGGAAAAAGTACAGGGTGCGATTGGGTTCAGCGGCGATCGGTGCGAGTTTCAAAACTTGCGGGCGGTACACGACCGCACGCCGATTTCGGCCAGCGGCTCTTGCGAGCATGGTCCCGAAGGCGCCTGGCATTTGCATTTCGACAACATTACAGCCGATCACGTGCGGTTGGATACAGACCGCGATTTGATCATTGCGTTGCCCGTCAAGCTGCGAAAGGCCGTGGTGCAATTGAACCCGACAGGCCTGATCAGTCTGCATGGCGTGTTGGATTTTTGGGGGCAGCGTCCGCCGCTGTTGCCCGACGGTTCGCCTCCCGCGGTGCTGGGCGATTGCCGGGTGATTACGCAATGGCAAAACATGCAATTCGACATCGAGCAAGGCACGCTGCACACCGGCGTCGAGGTGCAAAACATTCACGGCGGCGGCGTGTTCAGCGGCAGCTATGATCCTAACCGCAACGAAGGCCAGCGGCTGCTTACGCGGGGTGAGTTGAATGTCGATTCCGTCACGTGGAACAATTTCCAATTTACGAATATCGCGGGACCGGTGTATGTGGACGATCGGCAAGTCGTGGTCGGCGCCGATGCCGATTCACAATCGCAGGGACAGTCGGCGCGACACTTATTTGCAAAATGCTACGGCGGAACCGTGGAGGCCGACGCCAGCGTGGCACTGGACGAAACGCCCCGTTTCTCCGTACAGGCCAAGCTGAATAAAGTGGACATGAACCGATTTTGCATCGAATCCGTGCCTGGCCGACAACGATTAAAGGGGGAGGTCGACGCCAGCATCCGGCTTAACGGTTCGGCGGCGGGTCTGCACACGCTGAACGGCGACGGCCAGGTGCAATTAACGAATGCCGATATTTACGAATTGCCGGTGATGGTGGCACTGCTCAAAGTATTGAATCTTAAGCGGCCCGACACCAACGCGTTTACCAAAAGCGACATCACGTTTCACATCGACGGCGAGCACGTGATTTTGAAAAACATCGAATTCAGCGGCGATGCCATCAGCCTGGTCGGTGACGGCGAAGCGAATCTGAATACCGACATCAATCTCAAACTACAACCCATCGTGGGCCGCAGCGACCTACAATTGCCCGCGTGGAAGCGCCTCATGGGTGGGGCCAGCGAACAGATTATGCAAATTCACGTGACCGGTACCCTGGCCGATCCCAAGCCGAAGCGCGAAGCATTTCCGACGATCAACCAGGCTTTGCAAACCATACAAACCGGCATGCAGCCGCAAAATCGAACGTTGCCGCCCCCCCCCAATACACTGTCGCCCGCAGCCACGGTGCAACCGGTTTCGCAAGTGCAAGAGGCACCGCTGCGATAATGTTGAATTCAAGGTTCGTCACAGACGATAGGTCTGTGTGTCCATTGGACGGAGGTAAATGATGAGCATTGCATCTCTCGGATTTGCGGGCATCGGGGCGGCCACGCCATTGCCGCAATCCAAAGGTGCGGATACAGATCGTACGTCGCAGGAAATGACCGTCCAACGAATACAGCAGCAAACCGATTTGCAAGCCGAACAAGCGGCCGGGATCGGCCAAACCGATGGCGACGAGCACGAGACGGAAGAGCGTGATGCGGACGGCCGCCGTCCGTGGGAATTGCCCGAGAAGAAAAAAAATCCGCCGGACGCAGCAATTGGACTGTCGGACAGCCCCCTGCCCTCCAGCCGCGACCCTTCCGGTCAATGCGGCAACATGCTGGATTTGACGGGCTGAACTTCGCAGACTGGCCATAATTCGCACGTTCGGATGAACTTTACGGCCGTTCGATTGTCCGTTTGTCGGCAGGCGGATAAAATCCCGCAGTTACGCTCCGCTGGTTGGTCACTACCGCCCTGCGCTCGGTCGACGCCCGTCGACCGTGCTCGGTTGCTCGTCGCGGCTAAACGTTACTCGCGGCCTACTTACTCACCACTTACAACTCACTCCTCTCATGCGCTTCACCAAGATGCACGGCATTGGCAACGATTATGTGTATGTCAATTGCTTTGCGCAACCGATGCCCGCCGATCCCGCAGCCTTGGCCAAAAAAATTGCCGACCGGCATTTCGGTGTGGGTGGCGATGGGCTGATTTTGATTTGCCCGTCCGACAAAGCCGACGCCCGGATGCGGATGTTCAATGCCGACGGCAGCGAGGCCGAAATGTGCGGCAACGGCGTCCGCTGCGTGGCCAAGTACGTGTACGATCACGGCATTGCCAAGAAGCCGACGCTCAAAATCGAAACCGGCCGTGGCGTGTTGACGCTGAATCTAGAAGCGGCTGGCGGCAAAGTGGCAAAAGTACGCGTGGATATGGGCGAACCGATTTTGGAAGCCGCGAAGATACCAGTAGAGCTGGGAGGAGCGTCCGCTAGCGATTCTGTTATTGACTATGACCTCGATCTCGCATTGGACCAACTTTTTGCGGGCTGGAAAATCGTTCAGCGAGAACATCCCATGCGGGCCGCTATGTTCCCGCGCGCGGACCAGCCCAAGCCGATCCGTTACCCGGGGATCAAAGAAGAAGACATGCCTTTGCCAAAGGACCCTTGGACTGCAATATGTGAACTTGACCGCCGAATCACTTGTGTTTCGATGGGAAATCCGCATGTTGTCTTGTATTGCAGAAATGTCTCCGAAGTTCCGTTGGAGAAAGTTGGGCATTTTTTGGAACAGGCGATGATTTTTCCCAAAAAAGCCAACATCCATTTTGTCGAGTTGAAATCTCCTTTTGAACTCACCATGCGAACTTGGGAGCGGGGCAGTGGAATTACGCTGGCTTGCGGCACCGGAGCCAGTGCTGTCTGTGTGGCGGGCGTGCTTACCGGCCGCACCGGGCGGAAAATTTTGGCCCATTTGCCCGGCGGCGACTTGGAATTGGAGTGGAACGAAACCGACAATCATGTTTATATGACGGGCCCCGCCACGGAAGTCTTCAGCGGCGAGTGGCCGGAGTGAGCAATGTAGGAAGTGGAATGTAGAAACTAGAATTTAGGATGTAGGATTTAGGAATTAGGATTTCTAACACACGCTTTGTCGGCGCTGCCCGGAAATAAATCCTACATCCTCCTTCCAACAGCCTACATTCCTCTTGCACGGATGCGATCTCGATGAAATTCCGCACGCCCAAATTTGCCAGGCACTTTCTGAATAACCTGGGCGGGTTGCTGGCTTCTGCGGCGGTTCGTTACTGGATGGACACGCTGGAATATAAATGCGCGTACTACGAAGAATCGGTCGATCCCGCCAAACCGGGTTACGCTGGGCAAAAGATTTACATCTTCTGGCACGAGTACATTTTGTTCCCGCTCTACCTGCGCGGGCACAACAACCTGACGATGCTCCTCAGCCGGCATCGCGATACCGACATTCTCAGCCGCACAGCCTACCACATGGGCTTTGAATTTGTGCGGGGCAGCTCCACCCGCGGCGGCATGGCGGCGCTGCGCGAATTGGTTCGCCGCAGCCGCAACATGAATTTGACCATAACGCCCGACGGCCCGACAGGTCCACGCCGTACGTTGGCCTCCGGCCCGATTTACCTGGCATCCAAGCTGGGCCTGCCGATTGTGGCGATGGGATATGGATACGATCGGCCTTGGCGGATGCGCACGTGGGATCATCATGCGGTGCCCCGGCCGTTCAGCCGTGCGCGGGCGGTGGTCAGCCCGGCCATTCACGTGCCGGCGGAGTTAAATCGCGAAGGCCTGGAGCATTATCGCCTGCAAGTGGAGCGGCTGATGAATCGGCTGACGCTGGAGGCCGAAGCGTGGGCGGAATCGGGTACGCACAAAGTGGAAGAAGTTCCGCTGCGCCGCGAACCAATGTGGCGCGAATACCCGCGGCTCGATCCAAAGCATATACCACCGCAACCGCATTTCAGCTCGCTGCCTGAAAAAGTTCTGAATCAAATAACCAGGGATGAACGCGGATGAACGCGGATGCCCGCAAATCAGGCCGAAAAACAGGCGCGCGAGTAGGCACTTCTCACGGCACTTTTATTTCCTCATAATTCTCTTTGCCGATCTGCGATGATCTGTTTCATCCGCGTTTATCTGCGTTCTCTTGATTTTGCAAGTTCCCTGTGGCTTCCGAACTTCAATCTCGTTCCAATTCGCTGCCGGTGCTGACGGTTTCGCAGTTCACCGACGTGCTAAAAGAGATCGTCGAGGGCGCGTTTCCGGTCGTCTGGGTCACCGGCGAAATTTCCAATTTCAGCCGCCACAACCCGTCGGGACATTGCTACTTCACGCTCAAAGATGCAGACGCCCAAATTCGGGCCGTCATTTGGAAAAGCACGGCCCAGCGCATCCGCACCGAATTGCACGACGGCTTGGAAGTCATCGTCCGCGGCCATTTAGATGTGTACGCACCCCGCGGCGAATACAAGCTGATTATTGAAGAGTTGCAACTGAAAGGCCTGGGCGCGCTGGAGCTGAAATTCCGGCAATTGCACCAAAAACTCACCGCCGAAGGTTTGTTTGCACCGGAACGCAAACGGCCGCTGCCTCCGTTTCCGCGGCGAATTGCCTTCGTCACCAGTCCCACCGGCGCGGCGCTGCGCGATTTTTTGGAAGTGTTGCGTCGACGCTGGCCCGGCGTGCACGTCATCATCGCCCCAGCCCGGGTGCAGGGCATTGGCGCTGCTGAGGAAATTGCCGCCGCGATTGAACGTGTGAATCGCTTGGGCGTGCCGATCGACGTGCTCGTCGTCGGGCGTGGCGGCGGCAGTCTGGAAGATTTATGGTCGTTCAACGAAGAAGTTGTCGTCCGGGCGATCCATGCATCGCGGATTCCCGTGGTTTCGGCCGTGGGACACGAAATCGACGTTACGCTGGCCGATTTGGTGGCCGATGTTCGCGCGCTCACGCCCAGCGAAGCCGCCGAACGCATTGTGCCAGCAATGGAAGCAATTTACGCCACTCTGCGCGACCGGCAAAGTCGGTTGGCGGCTGCACTGCGCAGCCGTACGCAAGAGGCGCAGCGGCGGTTGGAAACTATCGAAACGCGCCCGCCGTTCAAAAAGCCATTTGACCGATTGTACAATCTTGCGCAACAATTAGACGGCTGGCAAGCACGATGTGCCCGATCTGTCGGCGTGTTGCTCGATCGGACGAAACAACGCACGGCGGGTTTAGCCGCGCATTTGGAATCGCTCAGTCCGCTGGGCGTGTTGGCACGCGGCTATAGTTTGACGACGCACACCGCTGACGGCCGGCCGGTTTTCGATGCATCGCCGTTGCAGCCGGGAGAAACGATTCACACACGGTTTGCCCGCGGCGCGGCGGTCAGCCGAATTGAACATATTATAGACGCCAACGGAAAAGGTTAGCGTCGCCAGACACGGTCAGCGTTGATTCAAAATGTTTAGCGGTCACCGGCCACGGCGACAGAAAGCACGAAATTGCCCGAACAAAATCAAAATCCGTCTTCGGCCGAAGCGCCTTCGTTCGAGCAAGCCTTAACGGCGCTGGAGCAAATTGTGCGCGATTTGGAGGAAGGTCGGCTGGGGTTGGCCGAATCGTTGGCGCGGTATGAGGAAGGCGTCAAGCTGCTCAAACAATGTCACGGCCTCTTGGAACGGGCCGAGCGGCGGATCGAATTACTCACCGGCGTCGACGAAGCAGGCAATCCGGTGACGGAGCCGTTCGATGACCGCGCCACGTTGCCGACCGAGTCGAAAGAGCCCATTCGTTCGCGCCGCGGAGGCAAATCGTCAAAAAAAGCGCGCGAACAGGAGCCCGCGCCAGAGATTAACATCGAATCGACCACCTCCGCGATGGACGAACCGGGCAGCTTGTTTTAAGATAAGTGTCTGGTGGCCTGTGTCTGGTAACGGCGGTAAGTTGCTTAATCGCTTCGGGTTCAAACAAAATATCAATTCCACATGCTCTCCTGTAGCTCCGCCCTCTTGATGGACCAAATGGCGGCCGCGCGACAACTGATCGACGCCGCGCTGGATCGCTACAGCAATTTTTCCGCTGACTGCCCTGTCCCATTGCGCGAGGCCATTCGCTACAGTTTACTGGCCCCCTGCAAACGATTACGGCCCATGCTGGTGTTGTTGGCCGCTGAGGCTTGCGGCACCACTTGGGAAGCGGCGCTGCCGGCCGCCTGTGCGGTGGAAATGGTGCACACGTATTCGCTCATTCACGACGATCTGCCGGCGATGGATGACGACGATTTGCGCCGCGGCCGTCCCACCTGCCATAAGGCCTACGGCGAAGCGGTAGCCATTTTAGCCGGCGACGCACTTTTGGCTCAGGCATTCGAAGTATTGGCCAGCGATATTAAGCCGCCGGCCGTGGCTGCTCGGTGTTGTGCGACATTGGCCGAGGCAGCGGGCGCGACGGCGTTGGTCGGCGGGCAGGCAGACGATTTGGCGCTGGAGCACATGCCGGGCGACTTGGCGATGCTGGAAAACATTCATCGCCGCAAGACTGGGGCCATGTTTTTGGCATCGCTGCGGCTGGGCGGATTCGTAGCTGGTGCCGATGAAGCACAGCAAACGGCATTGGAACGGTTTGGACGTAAAATTGGCCTGGTGTTTCAAATTGCCGACGATTTGCTCGACGTCGAAGGGAGCGAAGCGTCCCTGGGTAAGCGTGTGGGCAAAGATTCGGAGCATGGTAAACTAACGTTTCCCGGCCTGCTGGGAATTGAAGAAAGCCGGCATCGCGCATTGCGGCTCACTGACGAGGCCTGCGCGGCGCTGGCGCCCCTGGGAGAAAAACGTGCCGGACTGGAAGTCCTGGCGCGCTACGTGCTGGAGAGGAATCAGTGAAGTGAAATTGAAGTTCGACGATGGAATTCTGATTGCTTCGAACTTCGCTCTTGCCGCCGAGCCTTTCCGAAACTGATGGATCAAACATGAACACGTTGCTCTCGAACATTCACTCGCCGCGTGACCTGGTTCAGCTTACAGAAGCCCAGTTGGAACAGTTGGCCCAAGAGATGCGCGAGGCGTTGTGCAATTTGGTATCCAGCCGTACGGCGCATTTCGCCTCGAACTTGGGTGTCGTCGAATTGTGCTTGGCGCTGCATACGGTGTTCGATTTCAGCCGCGATCGCCTGATTTGGGACACCGGCCATCAAATTTATCCGCACAAACTAGTTACCGGGCGATACGAGCAGTTTCCCACCATTCGCACCAAGGGGGGGCTGATGGGCTACCCCAATCCCCTGGAAAGTCCCTACGACCTGTTCATGACAGGGCATGCCGGCTGCAGCGTTTCGACCGCCCTGGGATTGAAAAGCGGCGATGAACTTTTAGGGTGCGGCGATCGGCATAGCGTGGCGGTAATTGGAGACGGCGCGTTTCCCTCGGGAATTGTATTCGAGGCGATGAATAACGCAGCCGGCCTCAAGAAGAAACTGCTCGTAATCTTGAACGACAACCAAATGTCGATTTGTCCGCGCGTCGGCGGTTTGGCGGAGTATCTAGATCAGTTGCGGATGAATCCCTCGTATTCTGGATTGAAGAACCGCGTCGTCAGCCTGCTCAATAAAATACCCGTGTTGGGCGATCCGGTGGAGCGGTTGCTGGGGCAAATTAAAGATTCGCTCAAGGCTGGCTTGCACGGCGGCATGTTGTTTGAGGAACTCGGCTTTCGGTACGTAGGCCCGGTCGATGGCCACAACATCGTAGCGCTACGTCGTTATTTGAAAATGGTGAAAGACGTCGACGGCCCGGTCCTGTTGCACGTGTTCACAGAAAAAGGACACGGATTTCAGCCCGCCGCCGCCGATCCAGTTTACTTTCACACGCCGGCGCCGTTTGAACGGGCCGCGGAAAAAATCATTACGATTAAATCGAATTCGTCGAAAGCGTACACCGATGTTGCCAGTCAGGCGGTGTACCAGCAACTGGAGCAAAATCCGCGCGTTACGGTGCTGACCGCGGCCATGTGCCAGGGAAATAAACTGGAAGCGGTGCGCGATGCCTTCCCGCAGCGATTTTTCGACGTTGGCATTTGCGAATCGCACGCCGTGGCCTTCGCCGCAGGACAGGCCAAGGCCGGCCTGCGACCTGTTGTCGATATTTACAGCACGTTCCTGCAGCGCAGTTATGACCAACTGTTTCAGGAGGTGGCGCTGCAAAATTTGCCTGTCACGTTTTTGCTCGATCGCGCCGGCTTGACCGGGCCCGATGGACCCACGCATCACGGTTGTTTCGATCTGGGATATCTGCGCCTACTTCCGAACATGCTGGTCTTGGCGCCGGGCGATGCGGTCGATTTGCCGGCGATGCTGGAATTCGCACTTTCGTTTCCGGGGCCGGTAGCCATCCGTTACCCCAAAGCCACGGCGGAAGATGCCGGAAAACTGTGCGACCAGGATGAGCGCGATCGCACGCCCATTGAATTGGCCCGAGCCGAAGTGTTCGATTGGGGCCGCGACGGAATCATGTTGGCCTGCGGCACGCTGCTGATGAATTGTCTCAAAGCCGCCGAGATGTTACGGGCCGACGGCTTGGATGTCGGCGTGGTGAACATGCGCTTCGTCAAGCCGCTCGACACTGACGTTGTGTTCAAGGCACTGGAAGATTGTCCGTTTGTGCTGTCGGTAGAAGAGGGCGGGCTTGCCGGCGGATTTGGCAGCGCGGTGCTGGAAGTAGCCGCCGACGCAGGATTGAACGCTTCGCACGTCGCACGTCGCGGCATTCCTGATCGCTTCATAGAACACGGCGAGCGCGGCGAGCTGCTGGCCGATTTGGGGTTAGACGCTGCCGGATTGGCCCGCACCTGCCGCGAACTGGCCCAGCGCGCCGGGGTATTGGGCGAATCGGCTCATCGCGCCGGGTGATTTGCGGGCTTTTTATTGCACGCTTTGCGGCTCTTTTCTGCGCGCCACGGGCGCTTTATGATCGAAGTTGGCATCGAACTCTTCAACCGCAACTTATCTGAGCCACTCCTGTGCCTTCGACTCGTCCTCGTGTGATTGTGCTGGCCTATGGTGAACGGCCCCATATCGCCAGCGAAGCACAACGGCTTCGCCCCATGCTGGAGCAGTTTGCTGAGATCGTTTTGTTCGACTTGGAATTTCAGGCCGATCTGTCGCAGGTCGAGG